>JAGAPJ010000125.1 GCA_017623315.1 Clostridia bacterium
CAAGAAGGGATTTATATCATATCGATTTTGCTATAAAGCAAAAATATCGAATTGCGTAGCAATATATCGACATAAATAATTTATAATGCGTAATTCTTAATTATGGTAAAATCTTTGCCTCCATCTGATGCGAGAGGTGGATTTTTGCGAAGCAAAAAGACGGAGGGAGAGAATAAAAATACAGCAAATCAAATGTTTTTCTCTTCCTCAGTTTCGCTAAGGCTTAACAGCTCCATGGTCAGAGGGAGCCAAAAATACATTAATTCAACCGAGCGACAAACTATAATTCGAACATAAACAACAAAAGGGAGGCGTAACAACCTCCCTCATATTTTTCGAGTCATCTCAACAAAAACACCATTAGATTCTTTCATTAAATATACGCTGCTCGGCTTGTTTTCAAAGATAATCTCTCATTTCTATTGCAAGCTCTTCCTCAAGCTTTATTAGCTTTTTGCAAATATCCTTAGATTCCTCATCGGCGGCCGCATATTCGTTAAGGTACTTATTAAGCGACTTAACCCCCATATTACAGCCGTCGGTTATAAGGTCAGCTATAGTACCGTCAGATTCATTCATAACAAGTTTCATATTAGTCTTCATCCACGACATACCCTTAGCGATGGGGTTTGGCTCTTTGCCGTCATCCTTATATTTTTCCAAAAGCTTCTGCAATTTTGTGTCTAATCTATCGTGTTCGTCCCTGCATTCCTTAAGATATTTCTTAAGTTTTTCAGATTTAACATACTCTAAAACATCATCAATAGCAGAAATGCCCATTTTTATACCTGCATCACATTCACGAAGCAGCTTTATTGTATCCTGTTCTATCATAATTTTTCCCTCCTGCAAATAGTGTTGGCAGGAAAAAGAAAATTATTTTATTTTTTTATAAATTGGGGTTTATCGCTTACGCGAAATTCGGAATTCGTAATGCGTAATTCGTAATTATAACCCAAATTAAATTGACATATTCGTAGGGGCGGATGCCTACATCCGCCCGTTTTTAATTTGTTGTGTATTTCGGGACGATGTAGGCATCGTCCCCTACAAGATATCAATATAGCCCCCGATAAACTATAATTTGAATATAAAAAAGCCGTGATTTTCACGGCTTTTCTTTACTAATCAGTAATTTAAAGATAAAGTGTTTGCCCAGCTTTTACGCAATAAGTTTTATTTTGGTGAAAAAACCAAACATCTATCATAGATGGATTATGTATAATCTTTTTATCGACGCTTGTTTGAAGATTTTCATACGCCTTTACATAATCATAAATTTCAATGTTGGTAGCATACCAAACGTCGTCTCTACCACCTATATATTCGGCAAATTTTTCAATTACTTCCCAATTGTCATTGTTGTCAAACTCATAACTGTGTCCCCACAAATAAAACATCCAGTTATCGCTTATGTATCTGCCCTTTTCCTCAACGAATTTTTTGGCAAGGTCCATAAGCTTAGGGTTGTTGTGATGGCAGGTTGGGTGAAGCTCAAGCCAATTTTCAGGAATCCTGAAGCTTTCGGTTGACCTTACTGTTCTTGAATAGCAAATTCCACATTTTTTAAGGCATTCTATAACCTCATTGCTATAGGTTCCGTATGGATACGCCATTCCTCTTGCTAAAGTGCCATACTCTTTTTCAATACTTTTTCGATCTTCAAATATCTCGCTTAAAATTTCATCCGCTTTAAGCTTTTCCAAAAATGGATGTGTAAAAGCATGAACCGCAACCTCATGGCCAGAATTTTTGTATAAATCCGTTGCTTCAGATAATTTCATTCTGCCGTAAAACTTTTCACGCTGTGTTTCTTCCGGCAAATATTGTCCTGAATTTATATTAAAGGTGGCCTTAATGCCATACCTATTAAGTATTTCTATTAATCTTATATCCTGAACAACACCATCATCATAGCTTAAGGTAAGAACCTTTGATTTGCCGTCCTTTAGCTTCATATACATACTAAATCCACCTCGGAATTATTATATTTTTTAATTACTGAATGGAAAGTGTATCGCCAACCTTAAAGAAATTATCACTTGCGTTCATTGTTTTAATAACAAGCTTTCCGTCAACGGTCATAGTAAGCTCCATTTCAAATGCGCCTGTAAGGATGATTTTTTCGTCGGTTAAGGAATAGTTTCCTCCGCCACCGCCACCACCGGCTACGTAATATTTCTTTCCGTTATAGGTTATAAATTCACCCTCGCCGAATGGGTCATTTAGGTATGGCACCATTGAATAGGAATACTCACCATTATCCTTAAATTTCATATGAATTCCTGTAAGCAGTTCATCGGTTTCGCCGGGCTTAAAGCTTGAATACTCCACGCCTTTTTTAAGACTTTTTTGTGGGTTTTTAAGTTCCTTTTCTTTAGCAGCTTTTTCAGCGGCGGCTTTTTCGGCTGCTGCCTTTTCTGCAGCTTCTTTTTCAGCGGCAAGTCTGTCTGCCTCTGCCTTATCGGCGGCTGCTTTATCATCTACTACCTTTTGCGCATTGTCAGAAAGCGTAACCTCAGCCTGTATTTGCTTTTCGGCTATAGCCGATTTTACAGTATCGGTAGCAGTTGTTATTACGGACAACTTTTTATCCTCCTGCTTTGCTTCAACAATATCGATTGTAACCTTATTATTTTCAGCAAAATAGCCGTCTTCTGCCGCAGTATCAATTACAATGTTAACAGCATTTTCAAGCTTACTGCCAACAAGCTGTGTTTCAACCTTTTCATAACATTCCTTGGCATCGTCATTCACATACTCAACCGCAAGAATTACGTCCTTGTCGTCAAGATAAAGGTTAACTGTAGGGTTAATGGTAACCTGAACCACCGTAACGTAATTATCCGGCGCTACAAATGCCTTGGGCTGCTCGGTGGGCTTTGCACAACCGGAAAAAACGAAAGCAAATAAAATACAAATTGATAGAACACATACTAAACACTTTTTCATATAAACTCCCCATTTCGTTTTGTGCATTATTTATCAGACTTATATCTGATATTTATAATATAACATATACTTATAAAATTCGCAAGGGGGTGTAAAAAAAGAAAAAACCATCCACAAGGGAGACACTTCGTAAGGAAGTTGTCTCCCTTCGGCTTTTGTAGTCAGCCAGAATGATTGAATTGTAAGGATAATTCAATTCATAACGGAGGATTACACAATGGCAAACTTTATTGAAGAATTTTTCTACGGAAATCTTGA
>JAGAPJ010000126.1 GCA_017623315.1 Clostridia bacterium
GAGCAAATTACATATTACTCTTTACCCCTTACTTATTACTTCATATTTCTGGGTGTGGCGCAGATTGGTAGCGCGCTACATTGGGGTGGTAGAGGCCGCAGGTTCAAGTCCTGTCACTCAGACCAAAATCGACAAGATTCTTTGAGAGTCTTGTCGATTTTATTTTTACCTATTCACTCTTCGCTATTCCCTGAAGTCATACTTTTCAATTTGAAGTAATAAGTAAGGGGTAAAGAGTAATATGTAATTTGCGCGGTTTTTCGCACGAATAGTATTATAACATATTTTTGAAATTTGTCAATAGAAAAATAAGGGGGTTGCGCTAATTTTTTTAATCAGCGCAGCCCACAATTATTTAATCTAAAGAAATTAGTCGGCAAAGCCTGATTCAACTAATGCCACAAGACCTTCGATAGCTTCCTTTTCGTCGGAACCATCAACAATAATCTTGATAGTTGTGCCGCCAACAATACCGAGAGAAAGAACGCCTAAAAGACTTTTAGCGTTTACTTTTCTATCGTCCTTTTCAACCCAAATTGAAGACTTATATTCGTTAGCTTTTTGGATGAAGAAGGTTGCAGGACGAGCATGTAAGCCAACCTGATTTTGAATAACAACGTCTTTAACGCACATTATAAATTCTCCTTATCGGTTAATTGTTTTTAAACTTATAGTGGTATTATACCACATTTAATGCGATAGTCAATTATTTGTGAATAAGTTCTAATATTTATCCAACAAATGAAAAAGTGACAACTTTGTTTTTGTGCAAAATAACAACATTATTTTACACTTTCAGCGTGTTTTTTCAAAAGTTTTTTGTCTTTTTCGGTTAAATCTTCATATTTAAGCATATCAGGACGCTTTTCTATTGTGGCTAAGAGTGATTCGGCGCGGCGCCAATCGTTAATTTTTGCGTGGTTTCCCGAAAGTAAAACCTCGGGAACTGACCTATCGCGCCACACGGCAGGGCGGGTGTATTGAGGAAATTCCAATAGCCCGTCAAAGTGGCTTTCTTCTTCAAAGCAGACGTCTTCTGACAAAACACCTGGAAGCATACGGCAAACGGCATCTGCTACCGCTAAAGCGGGAAGTTCGCCACCTGTAAGCACAAAGTCACCAATTGAAATTTTTTCATCAACAATTTCGTCAATAACGCGTTGGTCAATGCCCTCGTAATGACCGCAAAGCAGCACTAAGCGGTCAAGCTTTGAAAATTCCACCGCTTTTTGTTGGTTAAAGGTTGTACCTTTGGGTGACAAATAAACCAAATAGGGCTTGGGATCATCTTCATTATAAAGTGATTTATAGCAATCGTAAATGGGGTTTGCCGCCATTATCATACCCATACCGCCACCATAAGGTGTGTCATCAACCTTGTTGTGCTTATTACCTGCAAAATCGCGAATATTAGTGCAAACAATTTCTACCTTGCCCGCGGCTTGTGCGCGACCGATAATGCTTTCATTCATAACGGCATTGCACATATCGGGAAAAAGGGTTAAAATATCAATCCTCATCATCAAAAATTCCTTTCAATGGGCGGATAACAACATTATCATTGTCGGTGTCGACCTTTACGATAACAGGGGGGATAGCAGGGACAAGGTATTCCTTGCCATCCTTTAAAATGTGCCAAACATCGTTTGCGCCCGTTTCAGAAACCTCGGTAATAACGCCAAGAGCTTCGTTAGTGTCAGCGTCAAAAACATTGCAGCCAATAAGGTCGGCAATAAAGTAATGACCTTTGGGTAGCTTAATATCGTTACGGTCAATATAAAGCACGGTGCCACGGTATTTTTCAACCTCTTCAATGGTATTAATGCCTTTAAATGCAACAATACAAACGTTGCCGTGTGCCTGTGCTCTTATAATTTCAAGCTTATTTTCGCCGTTTTTGTCGGTATAAACGCGCTTGAATTTTGAAAGAAAATCCTGTGAGTCTGCCCACAACTGAACACGTGCCATACCTTTAACGCCATGTGTGCCGACAATTTTACCCGTTTCAAGATATCTGTTTTTCATTTTTTCACCTTAATAAAAAATATATAAATACCCCCAACAATGTGGGGGTAGTAGTAAACGTTGGGGCTGACGCTGGTCAGCCTTAGCCAATGCTTTGGCTTAGTCGATTTCAACCGCAATGTTCATATCGGCCTTGTTAGCAGCGGCACGCATTACAGTACGGATAGCTTTGGCAATTCTGCCTTGCTTACCGATAACGCGACCCATATCGCCTTCAGCAACCGAAAGATGAAGCACGGTAACACCGTTTTCATTGGGCTGGTCAACTGTTACTTTTACTGCTTCGGGGTTTTGCACCAAGCCTGAAGCAATAGAAACTAATAACTCTTCCATAAAATACCTCACACAAAGTTTACGAATTAAAGAACGCCGTTCTTCTTAAGTAAAGCCTTTACGGTATCGGTAGGTTGAGCACCGTTAGCAATCCACTTCTTAGCCTTGTCGCTGTCAATGTTTACTGCTGCGGGATTCTTGGTGGGGTCATAGGTACCGATTTCTTCGATGAAACGACCGTCACGGGGGAATCTTGAATCAGCTACAACAACGCGGTAGAAGGGAGCGCGCTTAGCACCCATACGACGAAGTCTGATTTTTACTGCCATTTAAATACACCTCCATAATGTGATACTTATATTTTAAAGATTTCTCTTAAAAACCGAATGGTGGCATACCGCCCATATTGCCCATACCGCGCATCATATTGCGTTTGCCGTTTTTGTTGTTCATTTGCTTGAACATTTTTTTCATTTGTTCATACTGTTTTACAAGGCGGTTAACGTCTTCAACCTTAACACCAGCACCTGCGGCAATACGTTTTCTTCTTGAAGCATTTAATATGTCGGGCTTTGCACGTTCCTTTTTGGTCATTGAAGTGATAATTGCTTCAATTCTTAAAAGCTGCCTATCGTCAATGTCTACATCGCGAATTTGGCGTTCCATACCCGGAATCATTGACATAACGCTTTTAAGCGAGCCCATTTTTTTAATTTGTTGGAACTGGTCTAACAAATCGTTCATATCAAATTTATTTTCAGCCAAGCGTTTTGCGGTTTCTTCCGCTTTGGCTTCGTCAATTTCGTTTTCAACCTTTTCTATAAGAGATAAAACGTCACCCATACCTAAAATGCGGGAAGCCATACGGTCGGGGTGGAATTCTTGTAATTGGTCAAGCTTTTCGCCCACACCTGCAAACATAATCGGTTTGCCTGTAACCGCTTTAACCGAAAGCGACGCACCGCCACGTGTGTCACCATCAAGCTTGGTTAAGATAACGCCGTCAATTTCAAGTAAGTCGTTAAATGCTTTAGCAATGTTAACGGCATCCTGACCAACCATTGAATCAATTACTAAAAGAATGTTATGCACTTCAATAGCTTCGGTGATGTTTTTAAGCTCTGCCATTAATTCTTCATCAATGTGAAGGCGACCCGCGGTGTCAAGAATCATAAAATCGTGTCCGTGGTCGCGGGCATAATTTAAGGCTTCCTTAACGGTTTTAACGGGGGACTGTGTACCCGCTTCATAAACGGGTGCGCCAACCGCTTCACCCACAACCTTTAACTGCTGAATAGCAGCAGGGCGGTATATATCGCAAGCAACAAGCATAGGTCTGTGACCTTGGGTTTTTAAATGTTTTGCAAGCTTTGCTGAATGTGTGGTTTTACCCGAACCCTGTAAACCGCACATCATAATAACGGTGGGCAGCTTATTAGAGGTTTTAAGGCGGGCTTGCTCGCTACCCATAAGGGCGGTTAATTCGTCACGAACAATTTTAATAACCATTTGGGGCGCTGTAAGGCTTTCCATAACATTGGCACCGATGCATTTTTCGGTAACGGTGTTAGTAAAATCTTTAGCAACCTTATAGTTAACGTCAGCTTCAAGTAAAGCTAGACGCACTTCGCGCATAGCGGTTTTAACATCGCTCTCACTTAACTTACCTTTGGAGCGTAGGCGTTTAAACACACCGGCTAATTTATCTGATAAACTGTCAAAAGCCATAACTACGCTCCTTTATAAATCGTTAATTATTTTTTTAATTTCGGTGAGGTTTTTATCGTTTTGTGAAAGTTCTTTAAGGCGTAAAAACTTTTCAGAATAATGGCATTTTTCTTCCCATTCCAAAAGCTTTGCCTCGGCACGTTTTATTTGGTCGTGCGCGCCTTGGCGGGTAATGCCCTCGTTTTCGGCAATTTCGGAAAGGGATAAATCGTCGTTATAATAATATTCCAAAAAAGCCTTGGGCTTTTCACCTAAAAAGTCACCGTATACGTCGAGAAGTGCGGAAATATATAAATTTTTAGACATAATACACCCCACAATTTTCTCAACTTTAACGAGTATAACACAAAATCAACTCACTGTCAAGTTTTTTTCTTTACACCGAGCAAAATATTTTTTAATAGTAAATTGTGATTTATGCCCAATGTGTAATTATTACGCATTTTAAATTGATATGACGTAGGGGCGATTCACGAATCGCCCGTTTGTGCATTGCAAAGTTTTGCGGACAATTCGTGAATTGTCCCTACAATGTGCAAACAATTAAGCCGAGCAATAAAATATAATTAAAAAAGCCTTCCCATAACGAGAAGGCTTTGGGGTTAGTTATAAACGTAAAATGCAGCGGCAGTGTCAAAATCGGACGGAAGGTTTAAATTGAAAGGGTTTTCAACGCACGAAACCCTACCCGCTATCACTAAATTGCCGTTTGGAAGCATTGCTGAATCACAAGGGGTGTTGTTAATATCACAACGGAAGATATTGCGGTTAAGCTCTTTGCCGTTTTTGTCAACATATGCGGTGTATACCGAAAATACACGGTCACCCTTTTCATCCTTGGAAATTTGCTCGCACGGGTATTTTGACTGATAACCGTCAAAATAGTCCGCCATACCGACAACATAAGTCTTACCATCTTTTATATGTATTCCGAAAACTTGGTCAACCGCCATACCCTTGTTTGAAAGGGGAAGCTTATAAATTAAATTTCCGTTTTTATCTAACTTTACAAGCATACGTCTAAATGGTGCAAAAGTGTCAACGCTCATATCCCAAAAGTCATCAGCCTGAAGCCAGTCGGTACCCATCGCAATATAAATATTACCATCTTCATCAACGGTGCTTTCCTCAACCCAGTCGTTACCGCCACCGCCGATTGTTTTAGCAAAGGTTAGCTTTTTTTCACCGTCAAAGTGCATTATTATGACTTCAGTTGCTTTAAGGGCGTTATATTCGTTTTTTACCAAATCAAATTTATCAGCCAAATTTTCGTTACAGGTTAAAACCAAATAAAAGCCGTCTTTATCGTCGGGAATTATATCACCGTCCGAAATGTCGGTATTTTTCATAAGGTCAATTGTTTTTGTAAGCTCGCCATTTCTATTTAA
>JAGAPJ010000127.1 GCA_017623315.1 Clostridia bacterium
GTGACCGTCTTATCAATGACGTTGCTCCTAAAGATCGTGATATCGCAATGGTTTTCCAGAACTATGCGCTTTATCCTCACAAGACTGTATTTGACAAGATGGCATTCGGTCTTAAGCTCCGCAAAACTCCTAAGGATGAAATCAAGCGTCGCGTAGAAGAAGCTGCTCGCATCCTCGACATTGAACACCTTCTTGAACGTAAGCCTAAGGCTTTGTCAGGTGGTCAGCGTCAGCGTGTTGCTTTGGGTCGTGCTATCGTTCGTGAACCTAAGGTATTCTTACTTGACGAACCTCTTTCAAACTTGGACGCTAAGCTTCGTGCACAGATGCGTACCGAAATTTCTAAGCTCCATCAGCGCTTAGGTACAACCTTCATTTACGTAACCCACGACCAGACTGAAGCTATGACCATGGGTACCAGAATCGTTGTTATGAAGAGCGGTCTTATCCAACAGGTTGACACTCCTCAAAACCTTTATCTCTATCCTTGCAACCTCTTCGTTGCAGGCTTCATCGGTTCACCTCAAATGAACTTTATCGAAGCTAAGCTTCTCAAGGAAGGCAATGACTATTTCGTTGAATACGGTACTGAAGATACCAAAACTCGTGCAGGCGTTAAGTTTAAGATTAAGCTTCCCGCTAGCAAGAACAAGGACAACTGCCTTGAACCATACGTTGGCAAGGAAGTTATCATGGGTATCCGTCCTGAAAACGTACACAACGAAGCTGACCTTATCGCTGCTAATAAAGATGGTATCGTTGAAGCTGCTGTTGAAGTTACCGAACTTATGGGTGCTGAAACCTACCTTTATATGAATAGTGAAGAACAGAAGATTACTGCACGTGTTGCTCCTACCAACACTGCTAAGCCTGGTGACAAAATCGAAATTGCATTCGAAACCGATAAGATTCACCTCTTCGATAAGGACACTGAACTTACAATCTGCAACTAATATATTGCAAAACTCATCCCCCGACTTTTTAAGTCGGGGGATTTTTTCGCTTTGAATTAACATTCTAATTATTTAAAGTTTATAAACTATAAATTGATTATATTCGTATATAATTTGTGATTAGAAATTATATAGAAGGATTTGTTAAAAATACACAAAAAATATCGACTGCACCCGTTACGCGTATTGGCTTTATACCAAAAAACTGAAATAATGCAGTTAAAACCTTAAAAATATACCAAGCAAAAAAACCAGTATAATGGTATGATATTTATGTATCATTATACCTTTATGTATTTATAGGGGTAAAAATTTTTTTAGGGAGTTGATATTAAATGAAAAAATTCTCAAAAGCTTTGGCAATTATTTGCGCGGTTGCATTAGTGGTTTGTGCCATTGTAATTCCTACAAGCGCATCGACCGTTACAATGCCAGAAAATTTTGTGCCTTTGAATGGTCTTGATAATGGAACAATTACCTATTGGCAAGAGCAAAACGGTACAATTGCTTTAAACACAGATACAGACTATGTTTATGGTGACAGTGGTACTAGTATTAAGGTTACAGCTAGTGGTAAGTGGCATGGCGTTAAGAATAGAACCGGTGTAAAATCGCATATATACGGTACAGGTCTTGCTTTTTGGATTTATCTTCCTGAAGATTTGGGCGTAGGCTTAATTGTAAATGTAAATCTTGGAGATTTAACTCATGCAAATAACCATAAATACGAGGTTATAATTCCTGCAACTGATCTTACTGCGGGTGAGCATGTTATTAAGTTGCCGTGGTCTTATCTCCAGAACAACCCAAATAACTCTCCCACAGTGCGTTTTGATACAACTGGTGCATTTATATTTCAAACCACCATATCAACAGCAGCAGCTCCCGCTTCTGAAAAGGTTTTTTATATTGACAGTATGGGCATTTATACCGAGGGTGATAGTACATTTGTGCCCAGCACAGTAACAATGCCTGAAAATTATCTTTTAATTGATGGTTTTGAACCCGATGCAACTTATCCGTGGCAGTCGGCTACAAACAGTTCTAACAATATTGCTAATCAGAAATTCAATTATACGGAATATTCCACTGATCGTGGCTATGGCACCAGCGGCACTAGTCTATTAAATCATTGGCAAACCCCTGCCGGTAATATTTGGGGTGGTTCCAATGTGCCGGGCGGTAAGTTTAGCCTTGAATGTAAGGGTGACGGTTTAACTTTCTGGGCTTATAATACCACAGGCGCGCTTACCGAATTTGCGGTTTCGGTTTATCAGGGTGGTTGGAAAGAAAAGAAAATCACTTTGGCAGCGGGTGAAGGTGTTTATAAAATTTCGTGGAGCGAATTCGGTGTTGACACAGCTTTGCCCTTTACACAAATCAAAATTGTAAAATTAACAAATTATGGAAGATTTTATATTGACGAAATTGCTTATTATAACGAAGACGGCAGTTGCGTAGAACATGCTTGGGAAAATGGTTGCGACGATAAGTGCGATGCTTGTGGTGAAACTCGCGTTGTTGAGGGTCACAAGTATGACGATGCTTTTGATGCCGACTGTAATAATTGCGGTGCTGACCGTGATATTGACCGTGTTTCAAGCACAATAGAATTTGATAAAGAAATTGTTGTATTTGAAGATTTTGATGATGCAAAACTTACTTGGGAAGCTAATCACAGTTACACAAGCTTTGAAACCTCAAATATTTGCGGTTTTGGCAATAGTGGCAACAGCATGCATGCTTATTGGTCACAAAGACAATACAACGGCATAAAGGGCAATGGTGGAGCCACTAAACTTGAGCTTAAAGGTGAAGGTATAGCTTTTTGGATTTACAATACAGGCGATGCATTGACAAATTTTTACGTTGTATTGCGTCAAAATAACATAAATTATGAAAAGAAGATAACCGTTAATAAGGGTGAAGGGATTTTTTATGTTCCTTATACCGATTTCACTAAAGAAGGTGTAGCAGTTAATGCTAATGAAATCGCTACACAAATTTCGTTGTATGCTCTTGCCGATGCAGGTAATTTTTACGTTGACCAAATTGCATATTATGGTGAGGGCGTAAATTGCACCCACGAAAACACCACAACAACCAACACCGCAACCTACTTTAATGACGGTGTAGAGACTGTTTACTGTGAAGACTGTAAAACAACCGTTTCTGAAACACCTGTTAGCGCTATCAAAACCGCACCCGTAACCTTTGATGACGCTGTACTTGACCCCGAAACCAATAAATTAACAGTTAAATGGGAATACAGCGCAGCACTTAGCGCAGACCTTGTGGCTGCTGACAATAACAAAGCGCTTACCGTTAAGTATGCTTTTGTCGGTGGTAAGGAATATTCAGCGAAGCTTGATACTGTTGCTAATTTCGACGGTCAAATAATAATTGAAGGTATTAACGCTGACAGATTTAACACAACCCTTAAGGTTA
>JAGAPJ010000128.1 GCA_017623315.1 Clostridia bacterium
GTAAGGATAATCGTATCGCCTACGGCTAAATCATTGTATATAGCAAGTTCTTCGGAAATGACACACTCTTTCTCGGTTGTCCCTTCTTCGAACATCGTACCGCCTTCCAAAACGGAAGCCGTTCCGTCGATAAAGGCTGTCATAGAACTGTCGCTGCTGTAACCGATAACAGAGAAGTCAGACGAGCTGAACATCCCTTTACCACCGCCGAAGCTTCCGCCGGGGAATCCCATTCCACCGCCGAAGCCACCTTGACCGGAACTCGAATCGCTTTCTTCATCCTCGGTTTCATCTGTTACAGGCAACAAATCGTCATTTCCGTTAAAAGCTGCCGTAAGTGTATAATAAAAATCCTGCACCGACTCAGCATCTGCGTATGTTTGATATTCTTCAAGAGTCAGCGAAGAAGCATTTCCCATCATATCTTTAAATTGGTCACGGTCAAAACCGCCACCGGTCGGTGCGCCACCACCCATAATGTCGTTCATCATAGAGCTTCTGTCATAAGATATGGTGGCTGTAATACTCAGTTCAGCAAGCGTGCTTTCTTTAGCACTTTCAGCGGCTTGTCTAATAGACAAACCAAGACAGGCAGAAACAGCAATTACAAGTGCGATAATGCTGATTAAAACATTACGCCCTTTTGATCTGCCAATACATCTTAAAGCATTTTTTATAATGTACATAATCATTTTCCTTTCTCGGAATTTCATCCTACGATACACCATTATACATAGCAACATTGAAGAAAGATTGAAAATGAAAAAATTCAAAAAGATAATAAAACACCAAATAAAAAAGACGGCAGAGAGCGTTAATCTCTCTGCCGTCGTGCTTCGGTTAGTTATAAATTATATCGTGATTTATAATTTCTTTGGCTCTGCTGCGGATGTTGTTCATCTGAGCACCCCTATCCTTAATAAAAATCGTAAAGTCTTTAACCCTGCCGCCGTTATCTTAAAATAAGAAAAGACAGTATTGCATTTGCCATACTGTCGTCTTCTTAGCACTCTTCAATCGGCTTATTTCATAGGATGTTCAAAACATCCTTATGAGAAGTAGCCTTTTCCACGGCTTTTTATTTTGGGACGATGTAGGCATCGTCCCCTACAAATTGTAATTGAATTTGCGGTATTAATTTCACACCGCTTTATCTAAAATTGCGCAAAGCACGGTTATATCGTCCTCGCGCTTATCGGTGCGGCGGCGACGGGCGCACATACACAAATGCTCGGCCAAATCCTGAGCTTTACCGTCACGAAAGGCTTCAATTTCCTGTCTTATCCAGTCGCAGCCTTCGCTTGTTGCCCCGTCGGACAAAAGTACCACAATATCGCCGACCTTACATTTAATAAGTGCGGTGTCGAAGCTGACATCGCGCAAAATACCTGCGGGCAGGGAGGTGCTTTCGGCTTTGCCTGTGCGTCCGTTTCGACGTAAAATTGAGGGCGCAGCACCTGCTTTATAAAGCTCGGTTGTGCCGGTGTACAAATCAATACTTGCAATGTCAACGGTGGCGAGGGATTCGTCGGTAGACTTAAACAGCATTGACGAATTTAAAATTTTAAGTGAGCAGTTATAGCCAAAGCCTGCCTTTACAAGCCGTGCCATAAGCCCCGACGCCATTGCACCGTCAACAGCAGCACGACCGCCCGTACCCATACCGTCGCTTAAAATCATAATAAAATGGCCCTTACCGTCATAAAAATATTTATATGCGTCACCGCACAAATTACCGCCGTTAGCGCAGTATTGCTCGGCACCGAAGTCTATTGTTATTTCAGCCTTTTCGTTAAGCACCATATAAATTTCACCACCCACCTCGCTGACTGTCGGCGGGTCGAAATCACGTTCACAGGCAATAGAGCACAGCCGCATAACTTGGGCGCGGTTTACTACCGTGTCGGCGGTCTTTTTAAGCTTCATTTCAAGGCTCATTCGCCCGAATTTATCAACTCGCGAACAGCATTCGTCAAGGTGAAGACCAATGTTTCTAAGGGCGGCAGCCGCATTTTCGGCTGAAGAATTATCGAATTTTTCCTGCATTTCGAAATCTTCGGCAAGGTCATTAAGCATACTTGAAATGCCGTTAAATTGGTCGGATACTACACTTCGCACCTCGTCAATACGGTTTTCTGCCGCAATTTTCGAAGCATAGTCGGTATAGTATTTGTAAACAGCATTGCCCATACGGTTTAAGCGAAGACATCTGCCTTTAAATTCGTCGGTGGTGTGGGCTTCGGGGTTAAGTTCACCCTGTTTTACCGCTTTTGTCATTTCCAAAATAGCGTTAACCGTGTCGTCACGTTTTTTCTCCCAACAATGAAGCCGTAGCTTGCAGACGGCACAGGCGTCATGTTCAATGGCGTTTATAACGGTGCTGAAATTGGGCGCATTGATTTTTGAAAGTTCTAATGATACCTTATCTACCGTTTCGCTTACGTCCTTTAATGCGTTCGAGGCTAAATTAAGTCGAAGTGTCAGCGACTTTTTAACGCTGCTTGGAATATAAACCTTTGGGTATGCCGCAAAAATTTTACCAAGCATTATGCCGAAGCTTCGGGGAATAAACAAGAATATTAAACAGCCGCAAACCGTTTCAATAATGGTTATTGCAACTAAAATGCCGTCGCTTGTGGAAGCTGCGCCAATAAAGGTAAGCCCTAAAACAATGAAAATTTGGGCATATTTTCCAAGGGATGCGAATACACCTGACATTAGACCGGCAAGTGCCACGGCAACCCCAATATTGCCGTCAATACCGCTTAAGGAAAAGGTGAAGGCAACCGTTACACCGCTTACCGCACCCGAAATTACGCCCCCGTACTTTGAAGCGCACAGTATAAGTAAAATGCTTAAAATTCGGCCAAGCGATACACCCATTACGCCTATTCTAAAAAGCCCCATAATTATAATGTTTATTACCACTAAAACCGAGACCAGCTCGTGTGCGGTAAGCCCTGACTGTCCCTTTAAAATCGCCTTAAAGCCACGGGCAAAAAAGTAAGCCCCTGCCGACGTTAAAAGCATCTCGGTTATAATATCAAAGGAATTCCCACCAAGACCGCGGAAGGTTGCCGCCGAGGTCATAAGCGAGCAAAGCCCCGAAATAAAGGTTATAAACCCGTCGCTTTGGATAAGCTTTTTATAGCTACTTAACAGCAATTTAATGGCTAGTATCGCAAAAAGACAGGCGGCATATTTAAAGCCGCCGTTTCCCACAATGGGGAAGATATAACCGAAAAGTATGCCAATAGCGGCCGCAGGTGTGTATGTAAGTGGTGCGCCCGCTAAAAACGAAATACCAAATGGTAAAAGCCTGTCCATTACAGGTGCACGTGTGGTAAAAAAGCCGCAAAGCGCAACAAAGGTGTGCTGTACAATGGCAAATGCAATATCCTTTCCTGTTAGTTTAACTGTCTGATTTGATATTTTTACAATATCCTTCAATTTTAATCACCGCCGTAATTTATTCGATTTTTATTATATGTCAGCGATTTGAAAAAGTTTGTCACTTTGTGGTGTAAAATATAATTGCTTTTTGTCAGTTTGCTAACTTTTTGGTGTTTTTGCGAAATAATGTATAAAATAATTCGTTTTGCAAAATTTAATGTGGAACAAAACACAATTTTTCTTGACTTTGTGTTTCAAAAATTATATAATATAACTCTATATGACGGTTTATACCGATTAAAAACAAAGGTGGTATTTTTAACATGGCGAAAACTATTAAAATTACCGAGGACGGACTTTTAAAGCTTCAGAACGAGCTTGAATATCTCAAGACCGAAGGTCGTACTGATATTGCTGAAAAAATCAAGATAGCACGTGGTTACGGTGACCTTTCAGAAAACAGCGAATATGACGAAGCTAAAAACGAACAGGCTAAAATTGAAGCTAGAATTGTTGAAATTGAAGCTATTCTTAAGAATGTTGAAATAATTGAAGAGGTTAAGGGCCGCGGCAAGCCCAAGACAGTATCTCTTGGTGTTACCGTTAAAGCACTTGATATGGAATTTGACGAAGAATGTGAATACCGTGTTGTCGGCTCACTCGACGCTGACCCCATGAATGGCAAAATTTCGGACGATTCCCCCTTGGGCAAAGCGCTTCTTGGTAAGAAAATCGGCGATGAGGTTATCGTTGATGCTCCAGCAGGCGAGCTTAAGTTCAAAATTTTAGAAATTTTAAAATAATTTAAATCCTTTTAGGAAGTGAGAAAAATGGAACAGAATAAGCCACAAAATCAAGCACCGGAACAGGACTTTAACGAAATTGTTAAAATCCGCCGTGAAAAGCTTGCTAATTTAAAGGCATCGGGTAACGACCCCTTTTTAATTACCAAGTTTGATTTTGATAACGATTCTAAAAACATTAAAGAAAACTTTGAAACACTTGAAGGTCAAACTGTTAAAATTGCAGGTCGTATTGTTGCACGTAGAATTATGGGTAAGGCGAGTTTTGTTGGTTTAAGTGATTCTACCGGCAAAATTCAGCTTTACGTTAGACGTGACGATGTTGGTGAAGAGGTTTATGCCGCTTTCAAAAAGTGGGATATTGGCGACATAATGGGTGTTGAAGGTTTTGTTTTCAAAACCCAAACGGGTGAAATTTCGGTTCACGCAACAAGCATTGTGCTTTTGTCAAAGTCACTTCTTCCGTTGCCCGAAAAGTTCCACGGTCTTACCAATAACGACCTTCGCTTCCGTCAGCGCTACGTTGACCTTATTATGAACGAAAACGTTAAGCGTAACTTCGTTATCCGTTCACAGTTCATTAAGTATATGAGAAATTATCTCGATAATATGAACTATATTGAGGTTGAAACCCCTGTACTTAATACCATTGTTGGCGGTGCGGCTGCGCGTCCCTTTATTACACATCATAATACTTTAAATATTCCTATGTATATGCGTATCGCTACCGAATTGCCCTTAAAGCGTCTTATCGTTGGCGGTATGGACAGGGTTTATGAAATCGGTCGTATTTTCAGAAACGAAGGTATGGACCCTAAGCATAACCCCGAATTTACTACCGTTGAGCTGTATCAGGCTTATGCCGACTTTCACGATATGATGGATATTGCCGAAGGTATTATTTCGGGTGCCGCTAAAGAAATTCACGGCACTTACGAGGTTGAATGGCTTGGCGAAAAGATTGACTTAACACCCGGTTGGCGTCGTTTAACAATGGTTGACGCTGTTAAGGAATATGCAGGTATTGACTTTGGCGCAATTACTGATGATGAGGAAGCTGTAAAGGCTGCTGAAAGCATTGGTGTTGAGCTTGCTGAAACTGCTGATAGAACTTGGGGTAACGCGCTTTATGCATGCTTTGACCAACGTGTTGAAGAAAAGCTTATTCAGCCTACGTTTATTACAATGTATCCTGTTGAGGTTTCACCCCTTACCAAAGCTTCGCCCGTTGACCCCCGTCTTACCGAACGCTTTGAGCTGTTTATTTGCCACAGCGAATTGGCAAATGCTTATTCAGAACTTAACGACCCCATCGTTCAGCGTGAACGCTTTATGAAGCAGTTAGAACTTCGTGAACGCGGTGATGACGAGGCCGAAATGCTTGATGAGGATTTCCTCACTGCTATGGAATATGGTATGCCCCCAACAGGCGGTATGGGTATCGGTATTGACCGCGCAGTAATGCTTTTAACCAATTCTGATACAATCCGTGAGGTAATCTTATTCCCCACAATGAAACCTCTCGACTAAAAAACCCAGTAAAATCAAGGGTTTTCGGCATCTCAAATCCGAGTTGACAACAAATTGACAACAATCTTTCATATTATTTTGAAGGATTGTAACGCAGTA
>JAGAPJ010000129.1 GCA_017623315.1 Clostridia bacterium
AGGTTATTTTACCTTCAATTTCAACAGGTATTGCAACGGGCGCAATTATGGCGTTTACCCTGTCACTTGATGATTTTGTAATAAGCTATTTCACCTGCGGTAAATACCAAACCTTACCTATTGTTATTTACAATATGACCAAAAAGTCGGTAACACCTGACACTTATGCCCTTTCAACTATTATTTTCTTTGTTGTATTTGCGTTGCTTATTTTTTACAATATGCTTCAAAGCAAAAGTGAAAAGCAGGCCGCATCACGAAAGGTGGGTGCAAAATGAAAAAGCTTATAAGTGTTTTAATTATTTTTGCACTTCTTTCAATATGCCTTTGCGGTTGCGGTTATGAATACCACGATTTAGATTTAAGGGCGGAATATACACGAGAATTTGAAGGTACCGAGCTTACGGTTTATAACTGGGGCGAATATATTTCGGACGGTGGCGACGGCGCTATTGACGTTAACCGTGAATTCGAAAAGCTTACGGGTATTAAGGTAAATTACCTAACCTTTGAAAGCAACGAAACAATGTATTCACAGGTTAAAAACGGCGGTGTTAAATATGATATTATAATCCCGTCGGATTATATGATTCAGCGCCTTATTAAAGAAAACGAGCTTCAAAAAATTGACACCTCTAAACTTTCAAACTATGACCTGATTGACGAACAATATAAATCAGTTTATTTTGATAAAAAGAATGAATATACCGTGCCTTACAATGTTGGTATGGTTGGTGTTATTTATAACCCAAAATTAGTTGGTGAGGTTGAACCTTCCTGGAACGTTTTGTGGGATAAAAAGTATAAAGACAAGGTTTTAAATTTTAACAACCCGCGTGATGCCTTTATGACCGCCCAAATGCTTTTGGGAATGGATATTAACAGCACCAATAAAAAGGATTGGGACAAAGCTGCCGAAAAGCTTAAAAAAGGCAAGGCGAATTTGCAGTCTTATGTAATGGATGAGGTTTACGGCAAAATGGAAACGGGTGAAGCCGCCATTGCACCATATTATGCAGGCGACTATTTAACAATGGTTGAAACCAACCCCGACCTTAAGTTCTTCTACCCCAAAGAAGGCACAAATATTTTTATTGATTCAGTTTGTATTCCAAAAAACGCTAAAAATGTTGAGGCGGCAATGCTTTACATTAACTTTTTGTTAGAGCCCGAAATTGCCACCGCAAATGCCGAATATATCGGCTATGCCTCGCCTAATACTGCGGTAATTAATAACGAGGATTATTACTATTACCAAAACGATATTCTGTACCCCAAAGACGAGGATATGCCAAAGGTTCAGTATTATCACGATATTGATGATAAAATAAGAATCTATTACGAAACTCTTTGGGTACAGGTAAAGCTTTATTAACAAAAACGGACTTGGAAAAATCCAAGTCCGTTTTTCATTCATAATAAAAACAATCTTTTTCCCATTTTTGTAGGTTACCGTCAATATAGTTCCAAATTGAAAGATAGTCAGCTTCACTGCGAATAATGTGGTCGTAGAATGAGCGTTGCCAAATATTGTGACCGATTTCTTTATTTGCAAATCGTTTTAACGTTGATATTGCATGTGAAATTATATTATTCGTAGGGGACGGCGCCTTCGACGTCCCGTTTTGTATTGATAAAATTAAATGAATATGATTGGGCATAATAACAAATTTATCAACATTTAATTTTGGAATATTGTTGGTTGATAAAATATATTTTTCTACAATTTCGCCCTGTTCCGATAATATCATTTTCGGGATGTCGAGGGCGCCGTCCCCTACGATTTTACCCAATATACATCTTTTGTTTTCCGTACAAATCGTTATGAAATAATACCCGTTATTGCTGTAATCATAATTCTTTAACCGGGTGGGTTTTCTTTGCGGTAAACTCATTTACCCAATTCCTTTGTACGCTTAAATGATGCCTGTACAGTATCGTTAACAATATTATCAAATTCGGAATTTAATAAAACTTCAACGCCTTCTATTGTAGAGCCTTTTGGGCTACACACACGCTGACGCAATACTTCAGGGGTTTCACCGCTTGTAAGCAACAGCTCTGCCGCACCCTTTAAGGTCTGTGCGGCATATAAAATTGCCTTATCTTCCGATAATCCAACATTTTCGCCTGCTTTTGCAAGTGCATTGGCAAATGTATAAACAAATGCAGGA
>JAGAPJ010000130.1 GCA_017623315.1 Clostridia bacterium
ATTGTTTTTGTCCTTCATACTTGTTAAAGTACTGACATTTTCTCTCGATTTCTCTTAAGAATTGTCGGGTCCTTATTATTGTCGTTGTTTAATTTTCAAGGTCCGTTTTTTGCGCCCCTCGTTAGAGCGCTAGAGTATAATACCACAACCCCACCCTTTTGTCAACACTTTTTTTAACTTTTTTTCAAAAAATTTTAGCTTTTGCGAATTTTCATAAAAATTGCCAAAAAAGGTGAAAGATTATGTCTATTTTAATCACTTTCACCTATTATTTGGCGCATTTTTAACAGTATTCTTTTTTCAGCACGTGATACCTGCACCTGTGACATATTTAAAATGCTTGCAGTTTTACTTTGTGTTAATAAATCGAAATACCTATATTTAATTATTAGCCGTTCAGTTTCGTTTAATTGTTTGGTTGCCGCTTCAATAAGTATTTTATTGTTTATCTCATCTTGGTGATCGATTATGGGCAAATCCATTTCACTTATGCCGTCATCATTTTCAACTGTTAATGACACGGTTGACTGTGAAGCACATAACGCCTCACTCACATCCACTGAGTCAACCGAGAGATAACTGGCAATCTCATTAACCGTTGGGTCGCGGTTTAATTGTTGCCGTAATAACTCATTAGCCCTTACTATTTTAAAATTAAGCTCTTTAATGCTTCGCGAAACCTTAACCGCACCACCGTCACGAAAAAGCCGTCTAACCTCGCCCATAATTACAGGCACGGCATAGGTTGAAAAAGCAAAGCCACGGTCAAAGTCGTAAGCGTCCACCGCTTTCACAAGTCCCATACATCCCGCTTGGTACAAATCGTCATACTCTATTCCCCGCCCTGCAAAGCGACGGCAAATTGAATGCACAAGTCCAAGATTTTCTTTTATAAATTCTTCACGGTTTATTTTTGCCTTAACCATTTACATTAAAGCGCTGACTGATTTTTTTTGTAAGATAAACCGTTGTACCCTTTCCAACCACTGACCGCACCTTAATAGTGTCCATAAAACTTTGCATAACCGCAAAGCCGAGACCCGCGCGCTCACCGCCCACAGTAGTAAAAAGAGGCTCCATTGCTTTACTGATATTTTCAATACCACATCCCTTATCGCGAATTTTAATTTTTAAGGTATTATTATCATAAATTTCGGCTGTTATGTAAATATTACCAAGTTTTTCTTTGTAAGCGTGAACTATACAGTTTGTCACCGCTTCGCTGACTGCTGTTTTAATGTCGCTTATTTCTTCAATTGTTGGGTCTAACTGCAACACAAACGCCGCCACCGTTGCCCTCACAAAGCTTTCATTAAACGACCGCGACTGAAGTGTCATTGTAAATTTGTTTTTTATCATTTATATTACCTACTTTCAAGTTTTGCTAATTTTTCTATTCCCGATAGCCTAAACACCTTATATATATTAGGCGGTGTTTCAGTAATGTGTAAGTCCGCCCCTGTTTTTTGAAGTAGGCGATACCTTCCCATTACTAGCCCAATGCCAGAGCTATCCATAAAAGTAATATCCTTAAAATCAAGAATTACAAGGGTTGGCATATTAAGTTCAATAGCCGCGTCAATAGTTTCACGCATTTCCTTTGCGGTGTGGTGGTCCAATTCACCCGAAAGATAAACCGTTACAACCTCTCCCGTTACGTTAATTTCAACCGACATAATTTCACTCCCAAATAAAAAATAGGACAAGTCCTTATACTATATAATAAAGACTTGTCCTTAAAAAAATTGTCATATTTAGTTTTTAAAATAAATTTTTATTTTATCACGAATGGTAGATGCCAAATAAAGCGAGCCAAAAACAAAAATAACATCTTCATTCTTTAAAATTTCAATTGCTTCATCATAACTTTGGGCAACTACACATTCAGTATACTTATTTGCGGTTTTTGAAAGCTCGGTAGCGGTTAGTGTTCGAGGAACATTTTCAACCGTTACTGCCACTGCCTTATATATATAAGGTAAACACTCACGCAAGACGGTTTCATAATCCTTATCCCTCATCATACCGATTATTGCAGTCGCTTTGCCTTTATACCGTTTCAAAAATTCAGCCAAAGCCGCCGCACCGTCGGGGTTGTGGGCACCGTCAATAATTATAAGCGGTTTTTTTGACACCATCTCAAGCCTTGCAGGAAAATAAGTATTTGCCAAAGCGGTTTTAACCGTTTCATCACCTATACTAATTCCACAGCTTTTAACCGTTTCAATAACTATAAGTGAATTTTCAATTTGGTGCTTACCTATAAGTGAGGTGCTGTACTGTACCCCTTTATATATATAGGTGTTACCCGTTATATCACTTTTTAGAATTTTAAGGGAGGCTTTGTCGGGAATAATGGGGTTATATACACCCAAAACCGACATAGCCCCTTCGCATTGGTTAAAGCTTGTGATAACAGGCGCATTTTTTATAATTCCGCATTTTTCAGCGGTAATTTTTTCAATACTGTCACCTAAAATTGCGGTATGGTCAAGCCCGATTTTTGTAATAACGCTTGCAATAACGTTTGTTAAAGCGTTTGTGGCATCAAGCCGACCGCCAAGACCCGTTTCGATTATTGCAATATCACATTTTTTGTTACAAAAATATAAAAATGCTATAGCGGTTATAAATTCAAATTCAGTCAGGGCAACATTTGTCGCCTTCACCTTTTGGGCATAATAAACCAAATCGGCTTCGCTAATAAATTCTCCGTTTATTTGAATTCTTTCACGAAAATCTATTATAAATGGTGAAACAAAAAGCGCCGTTTTATAGCCTGCTGTATGGAAAACCTTAGCAAGCATAGCGGATACCGATCCCTTGCCGTTTGTACCCGCAATGTGAATTGATTTAAAGCTGTTTTGCGGATTCTGAAGCTTTTCTAAAACCAGCTTTATGCGGTCAAGTGTAGGCGGCAATGAGAAATTACCGAGTGAGTGAATATAATTTAAAGTTTCCAAATAATTCATATAACACCAAAACTTTACAAGTATTATATTTTACATACTGCACATTATATTAAAGGAACAAAAAACGCAACGAAACAGTGCATAGAAAAACGAGCATAGTGTACTGATGATGATTTTTGTTCCATAAAAGGAGCGATAAAAATATCGCTCCTTTCGCTTTAAAAATACATATTAAAACTTAATTGAATCAACAATATCTTCAATTACGTCAAAATTATTGCGCATCTCTGACGGTATACCACTAAATGAAATCCAAAGGAAAGTATCGTCATTTGAGTTGGGCTTTACGTAAACGTAATAAAAATTCAACTTTATCTTTTCATATTCACAGGAATAAATAACCGTTTCAATTTCTTTATCTGTTGATTCAAATTTAGCCTTATGGTCAAGCTTTTGGGTATTTTCGAATCTTTTTAAATCAGATTCGCATTGTTCTTCCCAAATTTCAAAATAATCGGTATCGTTTGCAAAATCATCTGTGTGATAGGCAAAAACACCCATACTAACGTCTTCGCTTGTGCAAAAAACGTCAAGCTCGGTATCTTCCATATCAACATACCAATCTTTCGGTAATTCAAAACTTACGCCATAATCTTGTATTGTTAGTATACGACAGTCATCACTATTTTCAAGGGTAATGTTGCTTGTAGTTACATCGTTGGGTCTTTCGCTTTCTATTAGTGCATCCTTTGCATCTGTAATTGCTTCATTAAGGTCACAAGCGCATAAACTACAAAGCAATAATGAAATAATTAAAACCGAAATAATTCTTTTAAGCATTATTTCATCTCCTCAATTTGAGCAATGCTATCGTTAATCATTTTAATTTTATCAAGTGCCTTGGCAAGACCTGCCTTTTGCTGTTCAACAAGAGCTTCAGGTGCTTTTGCCATAAAGCCGGGGTTGTTAAGCTTCTTTTCGAAGAACACCTTATCCTCTTCGGCTTTCTTAAGGTCTTTCTTAAGGCGTTCAATTTCAGCCGAGAAGTCAACTAATTCCTTCATAGGCATATAAACGGTAGCGGCGTCGGTAATAACACGAACTGCGCCTTCGGCATCGAAGGTGTCGCCAACCTCAACCTCACTTGCATAAGCCAAGCGACAAATGTAAGCAGTACCGCTTTGGAAAACAGCCTTATCAGCAGAAGCAATGCAAACCTTTGCTTTCTTGCTGGGCGGAACATTCATTTCAGCACGGCGGTTACGGACAGCCTTAATAACTGCCATAATCTTTTCAAAGTCAGCCTCTTCCGCCTTGAAAGCAAGGTCAGGGCTAAACTTGGGCCATTCACAAACCATAAGCGCTTCATCATCACCGTGGGGCATTGACTGCCATATTTCTTCTGTGATGAAAGGTATAAAGGGATGCAAAAGCTTTAAGGTGTTTGTGAATACATAAACCAACACACTGCGAGCAGTGTTCTTTGCGGCTTCATCATCGCCGTTAAGACGTGCCTTGCAAATTTCGATATACCAGTCGCAGAAAACGTCCCAAATAAAGTCATAAAGCTTTTGAATAGCAAGGCCAAGCTCAAACTTATCAAGATTTTCAGTAACTTCAGCAACGATGGTATTATACTGCGACAAAATCCACTTATCTTCAAGTGCTAAAGCGCCTAAATCAAGCGGCATTTCTTGGTCATTTTCAAGATTCATTAAAATAAACCTTGCAGCATTCCAAATCTTGTTTGCAAAATTACGGCTGG
>JAGAPJ010000131.1 GCA_017623315.1 Clostridia bacterium
AACACCCTGACCTATACGGATAGGACCTGCGCCTAAAACCACGATTTTCTTTTTGTCTGTGAGAACAGATGCGTTTTCGCCTGTGTATGAAGAATAGAAATAAGGGATATATGCACCTGTGTGGCAGGTATCAACCATACGGAAAGATGGGGTAAGCTTATTTTCCTTGCGGAAATTATAAACCTCTAACTCGCTGCACTCCCACATTCTTGCAACATATTTATCAGAGAAGCCCATTTTCTTTGCCTCTCTTAAAATCTCGAGATTGCGGGGATTTTCTTTAAGGCTTCTTTCCATATCGATAATGCGCTTGATAGCTTCAAGGAAATATGCGGTGATTTTTGTGATTTCGTGAATTTCCTCTACAGTAGCGCCGCGATAAAGAAGTTCTGCGATAGCGAAAAGATTATCGTCTCTGAATTCGCCGATATATGAGCGAAGCTCATCGTCGGTCATATTGTCAAACTTAGCGTGATAAAGGTGGTTTACGCCGATTTCAAGTGAACGGGTACCCTTAAGAAGACTTTCTTCCAAGGTAGAGCCGATACCCATAACCTCACCCGTTGCTTTCATCTGTGTGCCAAGAATATTTGAAGCGGTGGTGAACTTATCAAATGGGAAACGGGGTAATTTGGTGATTATATAGTCAAGCTGAGGCTCGAAAGCGGCATTTGTATTTGCAATTGAAATATCCTCAAGCGCCATACCAACTGCAATTTTAGCGGTAACACGAGCTATCGGATAACCGCTGGCTTTAGATGCCAAAGCAGAAGAACGGGAAACTCGGGGGTTAACCTCGATAAGATAATATTCGCTGGAATTGGGGTTCAGCGCAAACTGAACGTTACAGCCGCCCTCAATTTTCAGTTCCTTAATGATTTTAATTGCGCTGTCATTAAGCATTTTAAGGTCATGGTCATTAAGGGTAAGAATAGGCGCTACAACCAAAGAGTCACCTGTGTGAACACCAACGGGGTCGATATTTTCCATACCGCAGATGGTGATGGCATGGTCATTAGAGTCACGCATAACCTCGAACTCAATTTCCTTATAACCCTTAACGCTCTTTTCAATAAGCACCTGAGAAACAGGAGACAGCTTGAATGCGTTAAGACCAATCTCAACAAGCTCTTCATCGTTATAAGCGAAGCCGCCGCCTGTACCACCAAGGGTGAAAGCAGGGCGCAAAACTACAGGATAACCGATGCGGTTAGCCGCCTCTTTAGCTTCTTCTATGTTATATGTGATTTCAGAGGGAATGGTAGGTTCGCCGATAGATTGGCAAAGCTCCTTAAACAGCTCACGGTCCTCAGCTCTTTCGATACTCTCGCTGCTTGTACCCAAAAGCTCAACACCGCACTCCTTAAGAATGCCTTTTTTCTCTAACTGCATAGCAAGGTTAAGACCCGTCTGACCGCCGATACCGGGAACAATAGCGTCAGGACGCTCGTAACGGAGGATTTTTGCTATATATTCCAGTGTCAAAGGCTCCATATAAACCTTGTCTGCAATGGTAGTATCGGTCATAATGGTAGCAGGGTTAGAGTTGCAAAGCACAACCTCATAGCCCTCTTCTTTAAGCGCTAAGCAGGCTTGTGTTCCTGCATAGTCAAACTCAGCTGCCTGACCGATAACGATAGGACCTGAGCCAATAATCAAAATCTTTTTAATGTCTGTTCTCTTTGCCATTTTTTCTTCCTCCGTAATATATTAAATGTTAGTATAAACTATTTTTTTATCGCAAACCGTTAATTTACAAACACCGAAAAGCTTTTCGCCTTTAAAGGGTGTTGCTCTGCCGAGTGATAAAAATTCATCGGGGTTTACGGTGTATTCCTCGTCTAAATTAAAAATGCAGATATCGTTTGTTTCACCAAGACCAAAACGCTTTCTTGGATTAACCGACATAACCTCAACTAATTTTTCAAGGGTTATAATACCTGTCTTTACAAGTTTTGTATAAAGCACCGAGAATGCGGTTTCAAGTCCCACAACGCCCATAAGGCTTTTTTCGAGACCCTTGCTCTTTTCTTCAGCTGAATGAGGGGCATGGTCGGTAGCAATCATATCAATCGTGCCGTCTTTAAGACCCTCGATAAGCGCTAAGCGGTCCTCTTCGCTGCGGATGGGGGGATTCATTTTAAATCTGCCATCTTCTTTAAGCATCATATCGTTCATAACAAGATAATGGGGAGCGGTTTCGCAGGTAACGTCAACACCCTCAGCCTTAGCTTTTCTTATCAGCTCAACACTTTCTTTGCAGGAAATGTGGCAGACGTGGTATTTACAGCCTGTTTCCTTAGCAAGTTTTAAATCGCGTTCAATCGGTCGCCACTCACTCTCGCTGCAGATACCTTTGTGACCGTGAAGTCTTGCATACTCGCCGTCGTGAATATAGCCGCCGCGCAGAAGGCTGTTTTCTTCACAGTGGGCAACTATAATTTTGCCCAGCGCTTTAGCTTTTGTCATCGCCTCGCGCATAAGCTCTTCCGACTGCACGCCTCTGCCATCGTCCGAAAAGCCATAGCAAAGACTACTTAAGCCCTCAAAATCGCTTAAAACCTCGCCCTGTTCCCCAACCGTTATTGAGGCATAGGGGTGAACATTTATTACAGCACCGTTCTCAATAAGTTTCAGTTGTTTTTCCATATTTTCGCGGCTGTCGGGTACGGGATTCATGTTCGGCATAGAAAAAACTGCCGTATAACCGCCTCTTGCCGCGGCAAGAGTGCCGGTTTCAACAGTCTCCTTATATGAAAAACCCGGCTCCCTGAGATGAACGTGTACATCACAAAAGGCCGGAAAAACAAAATAATTATTAAAATTAGAAACAATACCACCACCGTTTGAAACGATAGAAACAGTGGGGCTAAGGTCAAAAGAAAAATCGCCCGAATGAAAAGCGCCGTCTTTATAATATTTCACTTTTTTTAGGGTTGTATTCATAACTTCGCCGCCTTTCAGAATTCATATATCTTTATCTAAGCTATTTTACCATAACAGCATATATATGTCAAGAAAAACGGACCTTAAATTTTTAAAAAAATTGTACAGTCGTCAATGATAGGTTACACTTTTCTCAAAAAAATATGATGAAAACTAAATTGAATAAGATTTTGGATGTTTGGAGGAGCCGAAGGCGACGAGAAACATCCAAAATCGGCGCCGGCTACATTACACCCAGATAGTCCTCTAACACTTCATTTGGACTACGATATTTTAAGCAACATTTGGGGATGTTGTTTGAAAGTCTGTTATATTTTGCAAGCTGCTTTCTTCCATCTTCAAGACTGAACATTCTCATTTTACTGTAAAATCTCTGTTCATCAAGCCTATGCTGCCTTTCTACCTTGCCATTGTGCCTTGGTGTTGCAACCTGTATTCTATGGTAAATTATCTCGTTTTCTTCAAGATATTCTTCAAATAGAGTCTTATGTGTTGATTTCTTAACCAAAAGAGCGTTTGTCCACTCTGTTCCGTTATCTGTTTGTATTTCTCTGATTGGAAATGGAAAATATTCTATTAGTTTTTTAAGAAAATCTAATGAACTATATGTGCTGTGTTCGTCATACATTTCTCTAAAACAATACCTTGTACACTCGTCAATTGCTGTGTATTGGTAGTATTTTTGCCCATTTGCTACGCAGTATGACGGTACGAATTTTACATCTACCTGAACCTTTTGTCCCGGATAATCTGCTCGCTTATATGGTTTGGGATTATATTTACTGCGTTTTGTGATTTCTTCCTCAACGACTAATCTTTTAAGATTTCTTGTCATACTTTTGTAAGGACGTGTATATCCCTGTTTGCGTATCTTATCCCACAAAACCATTTTATCTTCTTTATTTCTTGCGTAATAACGCATTATTAAAGCATTTTCCTCTGCTGTGTGTTGTCTCGGATGGCTATGTGGTCGATGCGAACCGTCACGCAAGCTTTTCCAATGACCGTCATATTTCTTCTTCCAGTCATATATTGCTTTTCGTGTTACTCTATGTCTTATACTTGCCGCTGTTACACCGTGTTTTTCAGAATATCTTATTACCCGTTGACGAAACTTGGCTTTTGATGTTATACTTGTCATGGAAAATTCACCTCATATGGTACTTTGTTTTTGTCGTTATTAACATCATACCATATTTGAGTTGAATTTTCTTTTTATTTTGTCACCTATCTATTGTACCATAACATATCATTTGATAACAACCGCAATTAAAAGGTATTTTGCACAAGCCTCCCCTCATATTCTAAAACGGAGGGGAAATTTAATGAAATTATTAATAATAACAAAAAAACATTTAATGCTTGGAATTTGCCTTACATTAGCAGT
>JAGAPJ010000132.1 GCA_017623315.1 Clostridia bacterium
ACTGCACGGCGAATTATACGGCGTAAAACATAACCGCGGCCTTCGTTTGAAGGAATAATACCGTCGCTAATCATAAAGGTTGCGGCGCGTGCGTGGTCGGTAATAGCACGGATAGAAACATCGGTAGAATGGTCCTTACCGTAAACTTTTCCCGAAATAGCGCAAACCTTGTCAAGAATGTTTCTAATGGTGTCAACCTCGAACATATTGTCAACACCCTGCATTACGCAGGCAAGACGTTCAAGACCCATACCGGTATCAATGTTTTTGTGTTCAAGCTCGGTATAGGTGCCGTCGCCCATATTATTGAATTGTGAAAATACGTTGTTCCAAATTTCCATATATCTGTCGCAATCGCAACCGGGTTTACAGTCGGGTGAGCCGCAGCCGTATTTTTCACCGCGGTCAAAATAAATTTCACTACAAGGACCGCAA
Organism: Clostridia bacterium; assembly: GCA_017623315.1. Classification (GTDB taxonomy): domain Bacteria; phylum Bacillota; class Clostridia; order Oscillospirales; family Acutalibacteraceae; genus UBA737. The sequence goes on from JAGAPJ010000132.1 coordinate 436, forward strand.
GGACCTGTGCCGTGTTCCCAAAAGTTGTCCTCTTTACCCATTCTAACAATGCGTTCTTCGGGCACACCGATAACATCGCGCCATAAAGCGTAAGCTTCGTCATCTTCTTCATAAACTGAAGGCCACAAAAGTTCTTCGGGAATCTCTAAAGTTTTGGTCAAATATTCCCAAGCCCAAGCAATAGCTTCGTTTTTGAAGTAATCGCCGAAGGAAAAGTTACCAAGCATTTCGAAAAATGTGCCGTGGCGCGCAGTAATACCAACACGCTCAAGGTCGGGTGTACGGATGCACTTTTGGCATGTAGTAACACGGTTACGGGGAGGGGTAACCTCGCCAGTAAAGTACTTTTTCATCGGCGCCATACCCGAATTTATCAGCAGTAAGGATTTGTCGTTATTTGGTACCAACGAAAAGCTGCCAAGACGTAAATGGCCCTTAGATTCAAAGAATGAAAGATAGCTTTCTCGAAGGTCGTTAAGTGAAGTCCATTTCATTTTAAAAACATCCTTTAATTAGAATTAAACATACTTTATTATTATATACTTATAGTTAAAATTTGTCAACTGAAAATAAACCTTTAAAAGTTTGATGTTATAAGTTAATAATGTGGTTGAATTTAAAGTGTTTTTACTCTTTCAAATTATAGTTTGTCGGGGTGAGCGTATTGTACAAACCAAAGCCTTCTCCAGCGGAGAAGGTGGCGCCAATAGGCGACGGATGAGGAGAGCGCTATAGCACAAATCTATCAATATTCTCCTCATCCACCAACCTTTTGGTTGGTCCCCCTTCCCCGCTTGCAATCTAATTTGTACTTTAATTCCGAATTACGCATTACGAATTCCGAATTTCGCGTCAGAGATAATCCCCGATTTAATTAATTGCTAATTTCCATTATCCTATCTGCTGTTTTGGCGAAAATTTCAGCGCAGGATTTGGTTTGCATCGTAGTATTCTCGCAAAATACGATTATTATATATTTAGGGTTATCGGCAGGGAAGAAGCCGCAAAACCAGCTTGATAAAATTTCCCGCCCATTTTGGAATTTGCCCGTTTGTGCGGTTGCGGTTTTACCTGCGGCGGTTGTAGTTTGTGGCTGTGCCGCGCTGCCTGTACCCTCGCTAATAACGGTTTTTAAATAATTTTTAAGGGTTTCGGCCGAGGCATCACTCATCACTTTTGTGGGGTATCCAATGTCATATTTTTCAAAGCTACCGTCGTTATAAGTGCCTTCAACAAGGCTTGGCATATAATATTTACCGCCGTTTGCAATTGCCGAATATAAGGTTAGCATTGAAACGGGGGATGCGGTAAAATCACCCTGACCAATGCTAAAGTTTGCTAAATGCGCATCGTTTTTAAGTTTTTCTTTATTTGGTATATTTCCGCTTGCTGTGTAAATGCCGTTGCACAGCTTTATTTTGTGCCCAAAGTGAAGTGATGACGCCATATTATAAACCTTGCTTCCACCCGTTTTAATTGCCAAATTAAAAAAATATGTGTTGCAGGAATTTGCTAAAGCATATTCAAGTGTCATTAAATTATGACCTTGTCGGTTATGACAGTTAAAGGTGCGGTCGATAATTTGCATATTACCTATACAGTTGTATTTTGTGCTGCCAAACTTTGCTTCAATTGCCGCAGCGGCAACACAAGGCTTAAAGCACGACCCAACCGAATAGCAGTTAATAGCACGGTTAAACATTGGGGAAGCAGGGTTGTTTAAATATTCGCTTATATTAAGGTTATCAAAATTAGGACGTGAAACAATACCTCGAATTTTAAGTGTATCGGCATCAGCAACCACAACAGCGCCCTGTGTTAAAGGGTTTGAAGTTTCTTCAATGATTGACTGTATATTATATTCAAGTGTAGTTTTAACCCCGTTTGCAATTACTGCTGTGCTGTTGTTGACTTCGGGCTGTATACCTTCAAGAATATTGCCAACCCCGTCAGAGTAAAAGGAAAAATTAACCGTTTTTTCGCTGTAAAGCAGATCGTTATAAGCCGCCTGAAGCCCTGTAACACCTTTGTTATCACTGTTAACGTATCCTATGGCGTGTGGCGCTAAAACCGAGGTGTCGTCATAAAAAACGGTGGTGCAGTAAATGCCGTCACAGTCTATAACTTCGGGCAATTCGCATAGCACAGGCTTGCCAAGGCTTAAACGCTGTAATAAGTCCTCTAAATCCTTACCTTTAAGTACGGCGCTTACGGCGGTTTTGGCACGGTTTGTGGGCATAATACAGGCAATAGTTTTGGTTTTGGTGTTGGTTAGCGGCACCATATTACAGTCGTAAATTGTACCACGAAGAGTTGCAACCTCCATTTTAACACGACCGTGTGTTTGTAAAACTTCGGTATAATCGGTGCGGGCAATAACGGCAACCCGCAAAAAACAGCTAAAAAACAGCAAAATAAGTACAAAATAACAAAGAGCACTTCGGCGGGCAAAAAATCGCCACCAAATATGGTTTAACATAATAAAACACCTCTTATCTATTATTGACAAGAGGTGTAAATATTAGTCAGCCTTCATTCGTAAAAGCGAGCCTGCTTTTACAGGCTTATCATATGGAATTTTAATTGTCATCATTGGGTGTGGTGCTGATTCAATTTCTTCATTTTTATCATTATAAACTACGTCGGCTTTAACAATAAATGGCTTAGCTTTAGGCTCTAAGCAGTCAAATTCCTGTCCCTTTAAGAACTTATTTTTTAGGGTGGCAATAATTTTGCCGTCCTGATATCCGTCAACAATCGCGGCAACCGAATAATCACGCACATAGCCTGCATTTGCATAGGTTTGCGAATTGTGGGGGCTTCCGAAATAAAAGCCTGTTGAATAGTTGCGGTGGCTAATTTTGTTAAGTTCTTCCATAACCCATTCGGGACAAGACCATTCACCGTCAGTGGCTTTAAGACTGTCAAGAGCACCGCGGTAAGCATTAGTCACAACCGATACGTAGTAATGCGATTTTGCACGGCCTTCAATTTTAATGCTGTCAACCCCCGCATCACAAATTTGGTCAAGATACTCGGCCATACACATATCATTAGCGTTCAAAATATATGTGCCTTTTTCGGTTTCGGTAATGTTAAAGAACTGACCGGGGCGTTTTTCTTCCATTAAGCTATAGCTCCAACGACAAGGCTGTGCACAGTCACCACGGTTAGCATCTCTGCCTGTCATATAACTTGACAAAAGGCAACGTGACGAGTACGAAACGCACATAGCACCATGCGCAAACATTTCAATTTCAAGGTCTCTGGGTGTTTTTTCGCGAATTTCTTTAATTTCTTTTAAAGACAATTCACGTGCTAAAACAATGCGCTTTGCGCCTAAATTATAAAAGGCGTTGGCGGTTTCATAATTGCATACACCCGACTGAACTGATACATGTAAATCCACGTCAGGCGCATATTTTTTAACCATCATAATTGTGCCTAAATCAGCAGCAATTATGGCATCAACCTTTATTTCGTTTAAGAATTTTAAAAAATCAGGTAAGCGGGGAACTTCATCATTGTGGGGAATAGTATTACATGTAACGTGCACCTTAACACCACGGTCGTGGGCGTATTTTACACCTTCAATAAGGTCCGCTTCGCCAAAGTTGGTGGCGGCGGTACGCATACCAAATTCCTCACCTGCAAGGTAAACAGCGTCGGCACCGTAATCAACTGCAGCTTTAAGTCGTGTTATATCACCTGCAGGGCACAAAAGCTCGGGTATATTATTTGTTATAGTATTCATAAATCCAATTTCCGTTATTTTTCAAATTGTTAATAGTTGCGGTTTGCTCGGCATAGGTCTTATGGAAATAAAACTTGCCGTTTTTGTCGGTTACAAAATAAAAATAATCGCTGCCTTCGGGGCTTAAAGCAGCTTTAATTGCCTTAATACCCGGCGAGCAAAGCGGTCCTGGGGGCAAGCCCTTAACCTTATAGGTGTCGTATCTGTCGTCGTCTTGCTCAAAGGTGTCACCATAGAAAATGGTAGGGGACGAGCCAAGGGTTGTAAAATTAGGACTGTTAAGGCGGTTATAAAATACACCTGCAATTTTAGGTAATGAATCGGTATCAATACCTGCTTCCATTTGAATAATTGAGGCCATTGTCAAAATTTCGTGCATAGTATAACCTAAATCCTCAGCCTTTTTATACATATCATCGGTAATGCGGCTTTCGGTTTCCTTAAGCATTTTTTCTACAACTGCTTTTGCCGCGGATTTAGAATCTTCAAGCTTATAAAATTCATAAGTTTCGGGGAATAAATAACCCTCAAGCGCATAATACGTGTTTTGACCCTTTGCACCGCTTAAAAGCTTACCTTCAAGGGCGGCTTCCTCTAAAGCAGCAATAAAATCAGCCTTATTACAAACGCCTGCCTTTTCTAAAATTGAAGCAATACCCGCAACGGTTACCTGCTTACCGTTAACATTTTTTATAAAGTCGTTAATACCGCTGCCTTCGGGAATAGTAACCTTAATGGTTGCAGCTTTTGCGCCTTGGGTAATAAGCTTTTCGGCAATTTCTTCATAGCTATCGCCTGTGTTAAAGGTGTAATGACCATATTTAAACTTGCTTTCATACTTTTTAAGCTTTGCAAAAACACGGAAGCCAAGGGGCGAATTAATAATTCCTTCATCCTTTAAAATTTCGGCAATTTGGGCGGTATAGGTGCCTTGCTTAATTTCAATTTGCACTTCTTTGCCGTTTTTACCGCCATTCATATCGCTTATAAAGAAGGCTGAAATGCCAATAACTGCCACTAAAATAAAGGCTACAACACATAAAATAATAATTAAAATTTTCTTTTTCATTTAAAACCCTCAAATCACTTAAACATCATTTGAATTTTTAAATCGTTTGCTGTTTTTTCATCCTTTAAATAGGCAAGTAATTCAAAACCGAAATCGAAGGCAACACCTGCGCCTTTAGCGGTTATGATATTACCATCACGTACAACCGATGTGTTTGTAACGGTTGCGCCTAATAAATCCTTTTCAAAACCGGGGAAGCAGGTTGCTTTTTTACCGTCAAGTAAACCCTTATGACCTAAAACTGACGGTGCGGCGCAAATAGCACCGATAAGTATGCCGTTTTTAGCTGCATAATCAATTGCTTTTTCTACGATTTTATCGTTTTCAAGGTTTAAGGTACCTGGCATACCACCGGGCAAAATAACCGCTTCTAAATTTTCAAAGGTTATTTTATCGGTTGTCGTGTCACACAAAACAGGAATATTATGTGCCCCAATAGCGATATTGCCGTTTACTCCAACAGTTATAACGTTAAAACCTGCACGGCGCAAAATATCAATAGGCGCTAGTGCTTCACATTCTTCAAATCCGTTCGCTAAAAATACGTAAATCATATAATTAGTCCTTATAAATTTCTAAAACTGCCTTTAAAACATCATCGGCGATTTCCTCAATTGTTCTTGCTTCACCGTCTTTAGAGCAGGGAATAATATCCCAATTCGAAAACTTTGCGGTGAAAATTGCGGCTTTACGGCAACGTTCAAGATATTCGGTATCCTTTTCGTGAATATCCTTTTTAGCTTCATCACCCTCGTAACGCTTTGATAAAAGCTTTTGCGAAACCTCAATTGGCATATCAAGGAAAATAACCTTATCGGGTTTGGGAATTGCAACCTTGTTATATTCAAAATCGTAAAGCCAATTTAAAAAATCTTCCCATTCATTTTCAGGTAATTTCGAGCATTGATGTACTGCGTTAGAGGTAGTATATCTACCCGAAACAATAGTGCCGCCGCTCAAGTAATATTCGCCCCAATTAGCTTTAAAGGAAGCATAACGGTCAACACAGTAAAAGGTTGAAGCCGCATAAGCGTTAACATCACCCGGCTTTTTGCCAAAATCGCCCGCTAAATACATTTTTACAAGTGTGCTTGATGGATTATCGTAGTCGGGGAAGGAAACTTTTTTACAGTCAATACTTGCTTTTTTTAAGTTTTCGGTCAATAAATCAAGCTGGGTTGATTTGCCGCTTCCGTCAAGACCTTCTAATACTATAAGTTTACCCATTGTTTTTAAGTCCTTCGTAGAATTCTTTAATTTCTTTATAATGTCCGCAGGTCATTTTTCCTTCTGGACAGGGACCGCTAACACAAGCGGGGCCCGCATTTTTAAATAGATTAGGCGCAACCTCTAAAACAAGTGCTAACATTTGGTCGGCAACGTCCTTAATTTCCCACTGCGCGCGGTTGCAGCAGCGGTGACGGAAAAAGTTCATAAGCGACCTTGCATTCATAGTCATTACCATTTGGGTTTCGCAAGCGTTGGGTAGCACAAAACGTGCGTCTTCAATAGCTTTCTTTTCGGCCAAACGGTTAGCGGTTTTTTCGTCCTTACCTTCAGCCATAAAGGTTTTAATGTGCTTTTCCTTTAAAACTGTAGCAAGGGCATCGTAACGGCGTTGGTCTTCAGCCATAATTTCGTCGTAAATTGCTTTTGCTTCGGGTATAGCTTCAATTTCGGGTGGGGTTATGTATTCAAAGCTACCTTCACGAACATAGCGTTGGCTTTTAACCGAAAAAGACGCCATTCTATGACGGGTAATTTGAGCTAATAATGCGCGTGAAACACCTTCAATACCAAAGGTAAAGCTTGCGTGTTCAATAGGACTTTCGTGACCAATTTCACTTAACATTTCAACAAACTGTGCAGCCTTTTCATCGGTAAGATTGTCACGTAAATTTGCAATATTTGATGAACTGTAGCAAAGCTTTGCAGCCGATGCTATACAATGCTCGGGATTAGGGGTATGCCCTAAAAGATAAACCCTAGCCATTTTGTTATCACCCCAAAATAGTTATTCAATTTATTGTATCAAAAACTGTACGATTTTGCAATAAAATTCACCATAAAATTAATTATAATTTATATTCAAAGTAAAATTTGTATATTATTTTGGAAAATTAGCCCTAAATTACAAAAAGTTTATACACTTTTTTAAATAAAAAGTCTTTTTTTGTCGCACATTTTATGGTATTATATTAGTAATTGAGTATTTGGAGGGGCTAATTATGGCAAAAGTAGATTTTAAACACACACCATATGGTGACTTGGCGCTTATAAGTATGAACGGCTGCGATGATATTGCAAGCAAGGTTGACTATTACCTTAAGCAATGGCGTGACGCAAGTGAAGAAGAAACATATATCGTTAAACCTCACTGTCCCCGTTTCGGCACAGGCGAAGCAAAGGCAGTTTTAAAGCATACTGCACGCGGTCTTGACGCTTACATTCTTTGCGACTGCTTTAACTACAGTGTTGAATACAAAATGTATGGCAAAACCGTACCTATGAGTCCTGACGACCACTTCCAAGATTTAAAGCGTGTAATTGCAGCGCTTGGCGGTAAGACAAGAAGAATTACAGTTATTATGCCTATGCTTTATGAAGGTAGACAGCATAGAAGAACTGCACGTGAATCTATGGACTGTGCAATGGCATTGCAAGAATTAGTTTCTATCGGTGTTAAAAACATTATTACTTTTGACGCACACGACCCCCGTGTAAATAACGCTATCCCGCTTGACGGTTTTGACAATGTACAAGCTACCTATCAAATGATTAAGGCCCTCCTTAAATCAGTACCCGATATTAAGCTTGACCGTGAACATACAATGATAGTTTCTCCCGATGAAGGCGGTATGGGACGCTGTATCTACTATTCATCGGTTTTAGGGCTTGAGCTTGGTATGTTCTATAAGCGTCGCAACTATTCTATAATTGTTAACGGTAAAAACCCCATTGAGGCACACGAATTTTTAGGGGCTGACATTAAGGGTAAGGACTTAATTTTAGTTGATGATATGATTTCATCGGGCGAATCTATGCTTGATATTTCGGCAAAGCTTAAAGAACGTGGCGCGAACCGTATTTTCGTTTTCTCAACATTTGGCTTGTTTGTTGACGGCCTTGAGAAGTTTGACGAATATTACGAAAAAGGTCTCATTGATAAGGTGTTTACAACCAACCTTATTTACCAAACTCCTGAACTTTTATCAAGGGAATGGTACTGCAGTGTAAATATGTCAAAATATATTGCACTTCTAATTGAAACTCTTAACTATGATAATTCAATTAGCAAGCTTTTGGATCCTGTTGATCGTATTCAAAAGATTGTTAATGAATATAAATCAAAATAGTTTTAAATTTAAAGTTTCCAAGGGCGACGGCTTTTATAGGCTGTCGCTTTTGAACGCTTATTAAAAACAAATGTGAGGATTAATTATGTTTAACAAAATTTGCATTTTAATACCTTCTTTAAACCCTGACGAAAAGCTTATGCAAACTATTAACGGCTTGAAAGAGGTAGGCTTTAAAAACTTTGTGGTTGTTGATGACGGAAGTGACGATGCACATCAATCTAATTTCCCCGCAAGCGACCAAGAAAACAATTTTATTGTTTTAAGACACGCTTTTAATAAGGGCAAGGGTGCAGCTATTAAAACTGCATTTAAGTTTATTCTAAAGTATTCCAACACCATTGAGGGTGTTATTACAGTTGACGGTGATGGTCAGCACGACCCCGAAGACGTTAAAAATTGCGCTGAAGCCTTACTTCGTGAAGGCGATAAGATTATTCTTGGTTGCCGTGATTTTTCACTTCCGCAGGTTCCGACCCGTAGTCGCTTTGGTAATAAAACTACTTCCTTTATTTTTAAAACCCTTTGTGGCATAAAAATTTCCGATACCCAAACAGGTCTTCGCGGTTTTCCAGTTCAGCATTTGCCTTTTTTACTTAAGGTTAAGGGCGAACGCTTTGAATATGAAACCAATATGCTGCTCAAATTCAAGCAATCGGGTATTGAACTTTTTGAAGTTACTATCAAAACTCTTTATGAAGAAGAGGGTAAACATGAATCACACTTTAAAACTGTAAGGGATTCTGTTCGTGTTTACAGTTTTATTTTAGGCTTTTGGCTTTCTTCCACTGCTTCGGCAATAATAGATTTAGTATTATTTTACTTGCTCAATAAGCTATGTGGCGGTATTTTCGGCGGTTTAAGCGTTTTAATATCCACCGTTATTGCAAGGGCGGTTTCTTCCTTTGCTAACTTTACAATTAACCGCAGTCAAGTATTCGATTTTGACGGCAGCAGTAAAAAAGCTGTGATTCGTTATTATGCTTTAGCAATTCCGCAAATGCTTGTTTCGGCAGGGCTTGTATCGGTTCTTTCAATGCTTTTTGCCGCTAATCCTGAAATTAAAACCGTTTTAAAGCTTTTGGTTGACGTTGCGCTTTTCTTTATAAGCTACCGTATACAGCAAACCTGGGTTTTCAGTACCGCTTTAAAAAAGGAAAAAACTGAAGAAGCACCGAAGAATAAATTAACAGCTAAAAACGTTATTAATCGTTCGCTTATCTCAGTTGGCACTGCAATTTTACTTATAATAATTACTGCATTTTCGGCAGGTATGGTTGTTGCACACGGTCCTAGTGAAACCATGCGTGATATGTTGGTGTTATCCGCTATGCAGGCAAGCGCTACCAAATGGGTACCCGGTCTATTCTTACCCAAGGAAAAGGTTAAGGAAATTGTAGACAACAGCTATAAAATTAATACCGATTCTATCGATGTTGATGATTACGTGGACGCAGGCACCGAGGATGAATGGAAAGATGCTAAGAACGGCACAAAGCTTATCTTCCTTCAAAAGCCAAACTTTAAGGCATATCTTTTAATGGTTAAAGACCCCGCGCGTGTAAAGGTTGGCATTTCAAGCGAAAACTTTGCTACTGCCACAGGCGGTATGCGTATTTTCAAATTTGCCGAAAAATATAACGCTCTTGCGGTAATTAATGCAGGTGAATTTGCCGATGGTGGCGGTACGGGTACAGGCGCACAGCCCATCGGTCTTACTTATTCGTTTGGTAATAAGGTTTGGGGCGGCAACGGTAGCCGTACCTTTATGGGCTTTACTAAGGATAATAAGTTTGTTTGCTTTGAAGGCATAACCACTAAAAAGGCTGAAGAGCTTGGTATTCGTGACGCAGTTTGCTTCCAAACAGGTAATCTGCTTATTGACCATACTGAAAAGGATGGAAAAATTGACAAAGTAAATCTTCACTACGGTGACGGAAATATTGGCGCGGCACAGCGTACAGCAATTGCGCAGCGTGCTGACGGTACTGTGCTTATGCTTGTAACCGACGGTCGAAGCGCTAGTAGTATTGGCGCTACACGTAACGACGTTATTGATATTCTTGTTGAATACGGTGCTGTATCGGCAGGTATGCTTGACGGTGGCTCATCGGCTATGATGTATTACCGTGATTATTATAACGTTTATAATATCGATACTTCAAAGCTTGACAATTATCAAAAGCAGGGTCTTGTAAATCAGTATAAGGCATTTACAACTCCTAGAAGATTGCCAACCTGCTTTATTGTTACGGAGGAATAAGAGTATGAAAAATAAACCTTTGTTTTATAAAATTTATTTTTCCGTAATTGCGGTATTTTTGGTTTTACTTATAATCGGCCTTTTTGTGCTTAATTCAGTGCTTTCGGTTTTTGAAACGGCACAGCCAAAGGCTATGATGAATACTATCGTTGCCGAATACCTTCAAAAAGGTGATTTTTACGGTGCAATTATGGAATATAACATACCGATTTCAACCTATGAAAATAAAAAAGATATAGATGCTGCATTCGAAGAAATTATTGGTGACAAGAAATTAACCGTTGCTTCTTCGGGTAAAAAGCTTGACGGCTACACCGAGGTATATAATATAAAAGCTGATGATGAAACAGTATTAACCTTTTACCTTAAAAAAGCTGCAAAGGGCGGCAAGTTTGGCATAAAGGGTTATGAGGTGGGCGTTGCCGAGTTTGATAGCAGCATTTGTAAGAAATATGAAATTCACGTTCCTTCAAATGTTAAACTTACTGTCAATGGTGTAGAGGTTAAAAAAGAAGACCGCATTAATAACGAATTACCTAAAATTTTAACCGATAAAATTGGCAATAAAGAAATTATTGCACTTCAAACTGTCAAGCTTGAAAATTTAATTTCAAATAAGCCTGTGGTTATGGCATATTCGGCAGATGGTAAAGAAGTTGAAGTTGTTGAAAATAATGGAATATTTACTGTTGCACAGGGCATAGAAACATCCGAACTTGAAACTCTTAAAAATCATGCCTTAAACGCAAGTCAGGGCTATGCAAAGTTTATGCAGGAGGATGCTTCACTTGGTAGTATTTCACATTTCTTTGATACTACGACTGAATTTTATAAATACGTCCGTAAAACTGAGCTTTGGGTTTGGACACATACAGGCTATCGTTTTGAGGATGTGACCTTTGGTGAAGCGCATAAATATAACGACAACCTTTACAGCTGTCGTGTGACCTTTACCCACATTCTTACTTGGGGCAATAATGTATATAAGGACTATTTCGATAAATACGTTTACATTGAAAAGACTGCTAATGGTTTAAAGGTTATTGATATGCAAACGCCTAATACCAAATAATATTAAAACACCGCATTAGGCTGGTTCTCATAAGGATGTTTACAAATTGTAGGAACCGGCGTACTCGACGGTCCGTGACACACGAATTTCGGCAGAGATGTTGTTTTCTCTGCCGATTTGTGTTATAATGAGGCTAATGGAAAGCCTCTCCCATTGGGAGAGGCGGCGGCGTAGCCGACGGAGAGGGGAAATACCCGAAAGAAACGCCCTCTCACCCGCTATCGCGGGAGCTCTCCCAAAGGGAGAGCCTTTGAATACATGCAACCTTAGGTGTGTGGGCTTTGCCCTGTGCCTTTATAATACAAAGGCGAAACTGGCGATAAAATGCAGAAAGGATTATATCAATGAAAAACAAAGCGATGATGTGGGGAGTTATGATTTTACAAGCACTGCCTATACCGATTTCGTTAATCACAATTTTAGGTTCTATCATTTCTTTAGCAAACATAGGTGTTATGATAGAACAATCTTTGTTTGTTTCAGTGGTTGCTACAATATCTATGATGCTTTCAGGTACTTATTCACTGACATATCTTTTTTCTGCTATAAAGACATTCGCTAATAAAAGACTAAGTTTCATTAGTTTCCTCCCCATTATTCATATTATAGTGACAGTAGCATTCATGACTCTATGGATTATAAACGAGTAATAGAATATAGACAAACAGGCAACTTGTTATATAACAAGTTGCCTGTTTGCTCTCATACTTGATTAGTAAAAATTATAGGGTTAGTTCTTTGTTTATCGCGTAGCAAATTCACATCTACAAGCAAACTTCCTTATGAGAACTAGCCCTTAAGCGGTGCTTTTTTATACTATTTTGTTATCAACTAAATATTTAAGCTTTAAAATTGCTGTCTGGGTTTTAGCATCCTTTAGCTCACCGCTTATTACCATTTCAACGGCTTTTTCAAGCGGTATTTTGCTAACCTCTAAAAATTCGTCATCGTCGGGGTCACAGTCACCAAATTCAAGGTCAAGGGCAGCAAACATCCAAATAATTTCGCCACAGTATCCAGGGGTGGGGTAAAGTTGACCAAGCGGGATGAATCGTTTCGCAGTTGCGCCTGTTTCTTCCTTAAGCTCACGCTTGCCACATTCCAATGGGTCTTCATCTAAAGAATCGCGCTTGCCTGCAGGAATTTCAAAAATTTCTTCCATATAAGGATAACGAAATTGCTTTACAAATAAAACCTCCTTATCATCGGTTAAAGCTATAACACAAACACCGCCGTTGTGTTCAACAACCTCACGAATAGCGGTACTTCCATCAGGAATAAGTGCAGTATCACGCCTTACGTTTATTATCTTACCATTAAATATATATTCTTTTGTTAGTTGCTTTTCAGTTAAATTCATTTTTATCACCTTAAATATTATATAATTCTATATTCATTTTTTCAATACATTTTTAATATATTTAAAAAGAGGTGTTGAAAATGAAAGCAATTATAAAACCTATGGAATACGATTATTTTGCACGGCAAAAGCTTATTGATGAGATATGTCGTGAATATCCATTTATAAAACGCACCGTTATTGGTAAAAGCTGTATGGGTAAGGATATTACAGCATTAAAAATAGGGTCGGCTAGTGAATACAGCCTTATAACCGCTGCTTTTCACGGCAGTGAAAGAATTACCGCAACGATTTCACTTATGTTTATTGAGGATTTAGCCTTTGCTATTAAAAACGACCTATCAATTGAAGGTGTTAACGCTATACGCGGATTAAAGGGCAGAGGAGTAATTTTTGTGCCCTGTGTAAATCCCGACGGGTGTGATATTTCGCTTTTAGGAAGAGCTGCCTGTGGAAGTGACTCTGACCGTATAGCAAGGATTTGTAAAAATGATTTTACACATTGGAATGCGAATTTTCGCGGGGTGGATATTAATCATAATTTTAATGCTGATTGGGAAAATTTGCGTGAGAGGGAACGCAAAATGGGTATATATGGTCCTGCACCATCACGCTATGGCGGACCAAAGCCCGAAAGTGAGCCCGAAACACAGGCGCTTGTTAGGCTTTGCAATAAAATACGAATAAGACATACAGTTGCATTACATAGCCAAGGCGAAGTTATTTATTGGGATTTTGGCGACCACACACCGCCACGTTCAAAACGAATTGCAGAAATTTTATCAACTGCATCGGGCTATGCACTTGATGTGCCGATAGCAATTGCCGACGGTGGCGGTTTTAAGGACTGGTTTATTGAGGAATTTAACCGTTCCGGTTTCACGGTTGAAATAGGGAAAGGTCAAAACCCACTACCTGCCGAAAGTGCTGAAGATATTTATCTTAAAATTCGTGAAATGCTAACATTGGCAACAATAATATAAGTTGAGGTTTATCGGGCTTAAGCCCTAAAGAATAAAGAAAAAAGAAGAAATAATAAATAATAAAAAATGTGCCGTGCAACGCACGGCGTTATATATATCGTTTCGCTTCGCGAAACACCAATTTTATTCTTTCTGCTTTATTATTTAATCGCACAGCGATAAACTATAATTTGAATATGCTAAAAAATTAGCGGTAGAACTGAATTGTTCTACCGCTAATTATATTAGAATGATAAATCTTCAACTACAAGATTGCGAACGCCGTTCTCATCTTGGGTGGGAGCAGCATCGCGTACCTTAAAGAATTTTTCAGCAACCTGAGGGAAGAGAGCATAGCTTAATACGTCTTCAACACTACCGTTGCCAAGACCCTTTGCTTCAAGCTCAGCCTTGTATTTAGGAAGCTCAGGCTCGATAAGGTCAGCAGGACGGCAGGTGATAACCTCGTCATCACCAATGCACTTCTTGCGAACGTCTTCATCAACAGGTGCAGGTAAGCGACCGTATTCACCCTTTAACATACCCTTGGATTCTTTGGGTACCATCTTGTATCTTTCTCCTGCAATTACGTTCATAACTGCTTGTGTACCGACAATTTGGCTTGTGGGAGTTACAAGAGGAGGATAACCGAAGTCCTTGCGAACACGCGGAACTTCAGCAAGTACGTCGTAATATTTATCTTCCTTACCGGCTTGCTTAAGCTGTGAAAGCATATTAGAAAGCATACCGCCGGGAACTTGATAAATAAGAGTTTTAGTGTCGACGTTTAAAACCTTGGGGTCCAAAATGCCGTCAGCCTTTAGCTTGTCGGCAACCTTGCGGAAGTGAGCGGCAACCTCGCTTAACTTGTTAAGGTCAAGACCTGTGTCACGTGCAGTTCCCTGAAGGGTAGCAACTAAAGCTTCGGTTGCGGGCTGTGCAGTACCGTTAGCTAAGGGAGAAAGCGCGGTATCTACAATATCAACACCTGCCTGTGCTGCCATCAAGTAAACCATATCACCTGTACCTGTTGTATTGTGGGTGTGAAGGTGAATCGGAACATTTACGTTTTCTTTAAGTTTTTTAACAAGTGAATATGCATCAAAGGGTAAAAGCAGGTTTGCCATATCCTTAATACAAATAACGTCAGCGCCCATTTGTTCAAGCTCTTTAGCAAGCTTTACAAAATATTCCTCGTTGTGAACGGGGCTTTCGGTATAGCTTAAAGCGGGCTCGCAAATACCACCGTATTTTTTACAGCTTTTAATTGCTTGTTCAAGATTTCGGGTGTCGTTAAGCGCGTCGAAAATACGAATAACGTCAATACCATTTTCAATTGACTTACCAACAAATGAATCAACCACATCATCAGCATAATGCTTATAGCCAAGAATATTCTGACCGCGGAAAAGCATTTGAAGCTTTGTGTTGGGCATATGCTTTTTAAGTGTACGAAGTCTTTCCCAAGGGTCTTCGTTCAAAAAGCGCATACATACGTCAAAGGTAGCGCCGCCCCAACACTCAAGTGACCAATAACCCATTTGGTCAAGCTGTTCAAGTGCTGGGATCATATCTTCGATTTTCATTCTGGTGGCGGCCTGAGACTGATGAGCGTCACGCAAAATGGTATCGGTAATAAATAATTTCTTGTTGTTCATTTATATTCTCCTTTAGCTTAACCAAAGATTGCGATAAGTGCACCGGCAGCAATTGCTGAACCAATAACACCTGCAACGTTCGGACCCATTGCATGCATAAGCAAGAAGTTTGAGGGGTTTGACTTTTGGCCAACCATTTGTGAAACACGGGCTGCCATAGGAACAGCAGATACACCGGCCGAACCGATAAGAGGATTAATCTTGTTCTTGGTAAAGAGGTTCATAAGCTTAGCAAAAAGAATACCGCAAGCGGTAGCAACGCCAAATGCAACAACACCTAAAACAATAATTTCAAGTGTGGGAAGGCGAAGCATATTGATTTTTGTGCCGCCAATGTTAACTATTTCTCTTGTAGTGTTAAGGAAGGTGCCTGCAGTTGCAGTTGCGCCAACCGAAATACCAAGGAATATGGTAACAATGTTCATAAGTTCATTCTGTGCAGTTTTGCAAAGACGTTCAGCAACACCGCATTCTTTCCAAAGGTTACCGAGCATTAAGCAGCCTACAAGCGGAGTAGCCGACGGAACTAACAATGCAACAAAGATGGTAACAACAATTGGGAAAAGAATTTTTTCGGTTTTAGAAACTTCGCGAAGGGGCTTCATAACAATTTCGCGTTCCTTCTTGGTGGTGAGAAGCTTCATAATAGGAGGCTGAATTACAGGAACAAGCGCCATATAGCTGTAGGCAGCAACGGCGATGGGTCCTAAAATATGAGGAGCCAACTTTGAAGTAACGAAAATAGCAGTAGGGCCGTCAGCACCACCGATAATACCAACAGAAGCTGCTTCAAGACCGGTAAAGCCAAGGAACTTTGCACCAATAAAGGTTGCAAAAATACCTACCTGAGCGGCAGCACCCAAAAGAAGTGACTTGGGGTTTGAAATAAGGGGACCAAAGTCGGTCATAGCGCCAATGCCTATAAAGATAAGGCAGGGATAAATGCAGGTTTTAACACCGATGTAAAGGAAGTCCAAAAGACCGCCGTTTGCAAGAATGTAGCCATAGTCGTGATAATGCGCGCTACCCTCGGTCATAAATGCATCCCATAATGCTTGGTTATAAAGACCTGCACCGGGAAGGTTGGTAAGAAGCATACCAAAAGCAATACCAATTAAAAGCAGAGGTTCAAATTGCTTTTTAATTGCAAGGTATAAAAGCACAAGGGAAACAGCAATCATTACAGCATATTTCCAACCACCATCAGCAATAAAGCCTGCACCAAGCAAATAAAAGCCGGTTTGTTTTAAAAATTCAATTTTTGCGTCTAACATTTTAAAATCTCCTTAAATGCGAGAGCTTAAGC
>JAGAPJ010000133.1 GCA_017623315.1 Clostridia bacterium
AGGTATTTTGCAAGTTTAAGAACATACCAATTACTTTGATTTCATATTTGTTGCCATTGCGGTAAGAAGCTCAATTTGTTCAGGCGTGAGTTCACGAGCTGCAATAAGCAAATCGTTTAATTGGTTGAAGCTTGTATTGTTGACAAGGTTAGTATCACCTTGTTGGCCTTCAAAGCTAAAAGCGGTTTGCTGTTCAAAAAGAGTGGCGGTATTTTTATTTTCTGTTCTACCGAGTAAATAATCGGTAGAAACATTGAGAAATTCTGCAATTTTGTCAATGTGCTTTTTGTATGAAGCGTTTAATCCACTGTTCCAACTAGTGAAAGTGTTCTTTTTAACGCCTATATAGTTACACAAGTCGACTTGCTTTTTGTTTTGTTCTTTTAATAGTGTACGGATTTTGTTCAAAGTATCCAAATTGAGTACCTTCCTTTTGTTACATAATTAAAAAATGCTTAAAAAAGAGACTTTTTGCTTGACAGTACACAAAATAGAGACTATAATGACCTTGTCAAAACTGCTTGACATTTCAAGCTTAGGCAACGGATGTTTGAGCTCATCCGTTGCTGCAGATGTATTTTCCTGCCGAGACAGTCAAAGCGAAGATATTGGTGTAATAAATTCGCAAGGCGGCTCATCGCCTTTTGTCACTGCTCTTTAACTGTAGTTATACATCAAACCCGTCAGTTAAAAACCGGCTATGGTGGGCCGGGGCAGAACGGAAGCGCATCATAGAAAAGTTAGTAAATAATTCGATACATTCGCTAATTAGATTAACAAAGTCAGCAATCACTTTAAATAACTTTTTCATGAAGCATCACCTCCGTTTTAATATTTATGTTAATGGAATGCGTTACGCGATTAGCATTCCACAACATATAAGGAAGTCAAGCAAAAGTGCATACTATGTAAACTGTCACAAGTACATAGTACACTTTTTGCGGACTTTTGTCAAGTGGTTTTGACAAAAAAGGAAGGAGGGATTTTTTGTACGACAATTTTATGGCTGACTGTAAGCGTGAAATGTACGTTCGGAAGCTTTCAAACGGCGACTTGGCGAAGATGACCGGGTATAAGAAATCGACCATCAATGCCTTTTTTTGTGATAAAGCCGACCGTGAGAAGAGCCGAAATGTTGCTGAAGCGATAGCGGCCGTTCTGCAGGTGGAAATTTAGTTTGGTTACATAGTAAATAATTATATGTACGAAATATGGGATATTGAAAGGTGGGTGAGAAAACGAATTGAATTTAATAAGAATGATTTTCTTTTACAAAAATAAGAAGAAGCGTCTTTGCGAACTGGTCGGCTCAAAACATGCCAAATTACTTTTAAAAGCAATTCGCCAGGATATGCCGATAATGATTAGTGAAAGAAACGCCAAGACCAATATAGACGGTGAGCTTTACAACGTCTTAAAGGGCCTCGGCGCAAAATCAGTTAAAAGTGCAAGTATTGAACTTGAGAATATAGGAATTCTTGAGGGCACTTATATTACTTATTTTAATGAAGTTAATGCAAATCTTATTTCCAATGTTTAGCAAAGGTTTCAAATGCCGGTGATGAACGGTCTATGCTGAAGAATAGTTTGCCATCAATTTCGGCGTAATCGAAATGAAGATATTTTAAAGCGTTTTCTGCATCAGCTTCGGAAATACTAAAGAAACTTCGGGAAAAGTTTTTGGCGATATAGTCGGCTGATGTATTAAATGCTGGACGTTCGGGTTTTGCAAGATTCCGTGATAACCACCCAACAAACCAGTCATAGTTATGACAATCGTTATTCATTAAATCACCACCCTTCTATTTTGAATTATAACGGGTGGTGGAATTAAAAACAATAGCTTCTTGCTTCTTCACTATTACTTCTTGATGCGGTGTATTTCATATTTCCATAATTAAGCGGTGATTTGTACTCCATTGTTTTTTGTTGATTTTGAAAACTTCCTTAAAAAATTTTTACATTACGATAGATGCACGGTCAAGGAGTAATAGTGAAGGGGCAAGAGGTGTAAGGTGTGAGGTGTTTATGA
>JAGAPJ010000134.1 GCA_017623315.1 Clostridia bacterium
ATTACACCGTCTTTAGCGGTTTGTCTCTTAAAGCGACGTAAAGCGTTATCGAGTGATTCATTTTCTTTAATTCTAACTTGACTCATTATATTCCCTCCCTCCACCAAAATAGCAGGGGTAATTTTTATTAGTTAAAAAGGTTGTCCTTTTTACTGATTAAGTGCAATGATGTTTGCAACAATTGCTAATACAAAGAATGCAATAGCAAAATATTTGGTCATACGAGCTAACCTTGCATCCCAAGTTCTTGCCTTGGTTTTAGACAAGAAAGTATCAGCACCACCGGAGATAACGCCGTTAATACCTGCACGGCGGCCTTGTTGGAAAAGAACAATAAAAATAATTGCTATTGATACCAAAATAACCACTGCGCCAACAATATATTCAAGTGCGCTCATGATTTCACCTCCAATGATAAATAAGCATTTTATATAATAACACACATTACACAAAAATGCAACAAAAATTTTTAATAAATGAGTTATTTTACAACAATATTTACGAGTTTTTTAGGAACATAGAGTTCTTTAACCACAGTCTTGCCCGAAATTTCGTTAGCAATAGCAGCTTCAGCCTTTGCAAGAGCAATTGCATCAGGTGCTGAAATGTCAGCCGGTACATTTAAGCGTGCACGAATTTTGCCGTTAACCTGTACAACAATTTCAACGGTTGCATCAACGCATTTTGCTTCGTCATACTTGGGCCATTCAGTCTCATTAAGCATACCGTCAAAGCCACAAAGTTCCCATAGTTCTTCAGTAATGTGAGGTGCAAAGGGATTTAAAAGGATAATAAATGTCTTGAATTCATCCTTAGTTACAGCACCTGTACCATTGATAGTGTTCATAAGTGACATAAGTGCTGCAATTGCGGTATTCATCTTAAGACCTTCAATATCTTCGGTAACCTTTTTAATGGTGCGGTGAATTTCTGCCTCAAGGTTAGCACGATAGCCTGCTTCAACAGTAATAATATCTTGCAATGCCCAAACTTTATCAAGAAAACGTTTGCTACCCTTAATTGATGACATACTCCAAGGTGCTGCCTTTTCAAAGTCACCGATAAACATTTCATAAACACGCATTGTATCTGCGCCATAGTCCTTAATTATATCGTCAGGGTTAACTACGTTACCGCGCGACTTAGACATCTTTTCGCCGTTTTCACCCAAAATCATACCGTGGCTTGTACGCTTAGCATAAGGCTCGGCATTGGGTACAGCGTCAATATCATAAAGGAATTTATGCCAGAAACGGCTATATAAAAGGTGAAGTGTTGTATGTTCCATACCGCCGTTGTACCAGTCAACAGGGCACCAATATTCTAATGCTTCTTTAGAGGCAAATTCCTTATCATTATGAGGGTCACAATAACGTAAGAAATACCAAGAAGAACCTGCCCATTGAGGCATTGTGTCGGTTTCACGCTTTGCAGGCTCACCGCAATGAGGACAAGTGGTGTTTACCCAGTCGGTCATTTTAGCCAAGGGGGATTCACCGTTGTCAGTAGGCTCGTATGATTCTACGTTAGGAAGTAACAATGGTAATTCGCTTTCAGAGAGCGGAACATAACCGCACTTTTCACAGTAAACCATAGGAATAGGTTCGCCCCAATAGCGCTGACGTGAGAATACCCAGTCACGAAGCTTATAGTTAGTTTTAACGCTACCAATTCCCTTTTCAGTTAACCATTCTTGAATCTTCTTTTTAGCGTCTTCAACCGAAAGACCGTTAAGGAAATCAGAATTAACTAAAACGCCTGTTGCGCAGTCGGTAAATGCTGCCTTTTGAACGTCTTCGCCACCTGCAACAACTTCGATAATCGGCAAATCAAACTTCTTTGCAAATTCCCAGTCGCGTGTGTCGTGTGCAGGTACAGCCATTATTGCGCCTGTACCGTAAGAAATAAGTACATAGTCCGAAATAAAGATAGGAATTTCGGTATTGTTAACAGGGTTAATAGCTTTAACGCCCAAAAGCTTAACACCGGTTTTGTCCTTCGCAAGTTCGGTACGTTCAAAGTCAGACTTTTTAGCCGACTGTTCCTGATATGCTACAACCTCGTCATAGTTTTCAATACTGTCAGCCCACTTTTTAAGAAGCGGATGCTCGGGTGACATTACCATATAAGTAGCGCCGAAAAGCGTATCGGCACGAGTGGTAAAAATTTCAAATGTGTCACCAATGGTGGTGTTAAAGGTTACCTGTGTACCGTAAGAACGGCCAATCCAGTTACGTTGTTGAGTTTTAACACGTTCGATAAAGTCAACGTCATTAAGACCTTCCAAAAGTTTTTCTGCATATTCGGTAATTTTAAGCATCCATTGGCTTTTTTCCTTTTGAATAACCTCGCTACCGCAACGTTCACAAACGCCGTTTACAACCTCTTCATTAGCTAAAACGCACTTACAAGAGGTGCACCAGTTAACCGACATTTCTTTCTTATAAGCAAGACCTTCCTTGAAAAGCTGTAAGAAAATCCACTGTGTCCATTTATAATATGAAGGGTCAGTTGTATTGATTTCACGGCTCCAGTCAAAAGAAAAGCCAAGTGATTTTAATTGCTTTTTAAAGTTAGCAATGTTATTTTCTGTAACAATAGCAGGGTGAATATGGTTTTTGATTGCAAAGTTTTCGGTAGGAAGACCAAAAGCGTCCCAACCCATAGGATAAAGCACATTAAAGCCCTGTAAACGCTTTTTGCGTGCAACAATATCGATTGCAGTATAGGAACGAGGATGTCCTACGTGAAGACCCTGACCCGAAGGATAAGGAAATTCTACAAGACCGAAGAACTTCGGTAAGGTATAGTCGTTTTTAGCCTCAAAGGTATGGTTATCGTCCCAAACCTGCTGCCACTTTTTTTCAATACTTGAATAATCGTAAATATTTGCCACTTTTTAGTCCCCCAATGCTTCAACTAAAATTTCATCTAAATCAACTGCGGGTGCGTCTGCCCACATTTTATCAAGTCCATAAAATTCACGGTCCTGACGTGAAAATACGTGAACAATAACCGATTCATAATCAAGTGCAATCCAACCTGTTGTTTTACCTTCGATATGGTGAGGGCGAAGACCCGCTTCCTCAAGCTTGGCTTCAACCTCATCCGCAAGTGCACGAACGTGTGTTGAAGAGGTTGCGGTTGCAATTACAAAATATTCGGTTAAAACGGTTAAGTCGCTAACCTTAACAGCATTAAGGTCTCTCGCCTTTTTTGAGTTTAGCGCATTAGCCGCAATTTTTACAATTTCAAATGAATCCAAAATTACTTTCCTCCTGTACTTACTGCTTGGTTAAAGGCAGCAAGAGTATCTAAATGTACACATTTTTTATTATTTACCAAATCACATATTGAATACTGAAGCGCATAAACAAACGCCTTTTCAAGTGAATCATTAACATATTCACGAATTACCTCAACGTCGCTGTAATCACGGTCGATAGAAGTGAAGTCCGCAAGGTAAATGATTTTTTCCAAAAGTGTCATATTCGCTTTAGCGGTAGTATGATATCTTATAGCCGAGATAATTTCATCATCTTCTATTTTCAAAACGTGCTTAACGTAAGCCGCGCCCGACATTGCATGCCAAAGCTTTTTGGCGTTTTTTTCAATATCGTTTAGAATTATACCAAACTGTGAAAAAATTTGCAAGTGTTCTTGTTCATCGCTATTTTTTGTAATATCGTGAAGCAACCCTGCAAGATATGCCCTATCAACATCATAACCGTATTTTTCAGCCAAACGCTTGGCTTCATCCGCAACACAAAGCGAATGATAAAAACGATATTCATCAAGGCGGGTTTTCAGTAGCAGCTTATATTCCTCATACACCGTAAAGACCCCTTTCCTTAATGTAATTGTAAACCTTTTCGGGTAATAAATCACTGGATAACTCTTCTCTAAAATCGGTTGATGATATATTTGGTATTTCATTATCCATTAAAAATATTTGCATACCCATATTACGAAAACGCTCTATACAGACCAAAAAATCCTGATTATTAGTCGAGGTACGACTAAAAACAAAAAATGGAAGCATTTTCATAAGTTCGTTGGCCTTATACCACTTATCGAAATACACCAGCATATCGCCACCGCAAACAAATGCAAGATTATCATTTGGGTAAAGCTGCTTTAAAAGCTTTACCGTATCATAGGTATAGCTTTTGCCCTGTCGTTTAAATTCAATATCACAAACCTCGGATTTGTTGAAATCCTCCGCAACTAATTTGCACATATTTAAACGGTCAATATCACTTGCCAATTCATCTACCGACTTATGCGGTGGAATTTTGTCAGGCATAATTAATATTTTGGAAACCTTGTCACAATTATTTAATGCTTTAAGCATTTCATAATGACCATTGTGAAAAGGATTAAAGGTGCCGCCGAAAATGGCTGTAAATGACATATTATTTCACCAATTTAATTGTTTTATTGTCCTTACTTTCACGGTAAAGAATAAATCGAGAGCCGATAACCTGCACAACGTCACATTTAACAACCGTTGCTAGCTCGTCCGCAGCTTCGCGTGAAGAAAGCGGACAGGTTTCCAATACACGAAGCTTAATAAGCTCACGTGCTTCTAAAGCATCGTTTACCTGTTTAATCGTATTATCGCTAATACCTGATTTGCCAATTTGCAAAATTGTTTCATAATCGTTCGCCATACCGCGAAGCTGTGCTCTTTGTCTACTATTAAGCATATTTAAACCTCAATATATTTCTTAAGTTCTTCACTAAATAATTTAAGCGCCTTTCCCCTATGGCTAATAGCATCCTTTTGTTCGGCAGTTAACTGACTAAAGGGACCGTTTTCGCTAATAAATAACGGGTCATAACCAAAACCGCCGTTACCTGTTTGCCTTTCAAAAGCGATGTGCCCGTGACATTCGCCCCTAACGGTAAACTGTCTTCCGTCAGGAAAAACACAGGCAATAGCCGCAACGTAATAGGCAGTGCGCTTTTCCATAGGAACACCGCTTAAAGCTAATAATAACTTATCGTTATTTTGTTCGTCATTGCCATGATCGCCTGCAAATCTTGCTGAATATATTCCAGGCATACCCTTTAAAAAATCAACGCAAATACCGCTGTCATCAGCAACGGTTATATAACCCGTTTGCAAAAGACCCGATTTCGCCTTAATTATTGCATTTTCTTCAAAGGTAAGACCGTCTTCAACAGCGTCTTTAAATTCAAAATCCAAATCTGATTCGCACAAAACGTCAAAGCCCATAGGTATTAAAATTCTTTTTAACTCTTTTAATTTTTTTTGATTTTTAGTCGCAATAAATATTTTCATTACATTTCCTCATCAAAAATACCGTTAACAAATTCATTAGCGTTAAAGGACTGCAAATCATCAATACCCTCACCTACACCAACAAATTTAACGGGAATTTTAAGCTCGTTTTTAATAGGAATAATGATACCACCCTTTGCAGTGCCGTCAAGTTTAGTTAAAACAATACCCGTAATATTGGTAACGTTTTTAAATTCACGTGCTTGATTTACTGCATTTTGACCTGTTGCGGCATCTAACACAAGTAAAGTTTCAACCGAAGCATCGGGCAATTCCCTATTAATAACACGGTTAATTTTTGCAAGCTCATCCATAAGGTTTTTCTTATTATGAAGACGACCCGCTGTATCGCAGATAATAACGTCCGCACCCTTTGATTTAGCCGATGCAATTGTATCAAACACAACTGATGCGGGGTCGGTGCCTTCTACGCTTTTAACCATAGTAACACCTGAACGCTGTGCCCATACTTCGAGCTGGTCGATAGCAGCAGCACGGAAGGTGTCTGCCGCGCCTAAAACAACCTTATTGCCTTGCTGTTTTAAAATTGAAGAAAGCTTGCCGATAGTGGTGGTTTTACCAACGCCGTTTACACCGATTACAAGTATAACCGACGGCTTGGTGTTAAGGCAAAGACCTTCATCCTCACCAAGCATTTCGGCAATAATTTCCTTCATTAAATTTTTAATAACACTCGGGTCGGTAATACCCTGCTCCTTAATTTTTTTGCGCAGCATATCGCAAATTTCGGTAGCAGTATTAACACCTATATCCGACATAACAAGCATTTCTTCAAGTTCTTCAAAAAGCTCTTCATCAATTTTTGTAAAGCTGTTAATAATGCTTGTAACACTGTTTGCAATTGAATTTCGTGTCTTTTGCAAGCCAAGTTTAATTTTACTGAATAAGCCCATAAATGACCGCCTTATACTGCTTGGTTTTCAAGCAATTTCTTTTCAAGCTCGGAAACGTTAAGTTCCAAGAGCTTTGTAATACCCTTTTCCTGCATTGTTACACCGTAAAGCATATCAGCCGCTTCCATTGTACCGCGACGGTGTGTAACGCAAATAAACTGGGTATTAAAATCTGATGAACGCATATAGTCGGCAAAGCGTTCAACATTAATATCATCAAGTGCTGTATCAACCTCGTCCAAGAAACAGAACGGGGGCGCACTTACACGCATGATTGCAAAGTAAATCGAAAGGGCAATAAGCGCTTTTTCACCGCCAGACAAACCGTCAAGACTGGGAACATTTTTACCGGGTAATTTACAGTTAATATCAATACCGCTTTCCAAAATATTTTCGGGGTCGGAAAGTGAAAGACTTGCCGTGCCGCCACCAAAAAGCTCGGTAAAAGTTTTAGAGAAGTTTTGACTGATTTTTTCAAAACCAACGGTAAAAATTTCCTGCATTTGTGAGGTTAACTGGTTAATTAGCTTTTGAAGCTGTGCACGTGACGCTTCAACATCATTGATTTGTTCAGATAAGAAATTATATCTTTCGCTAACCTCTTTATATTCCTCAATTGCTGAAACGTTAACGTTACCGAGTGAACGAATTTTGTTCTTAACCTCTATAAGTGTCTTTTTAGCAACTGCGGGGTTTTCAATTTCAATACCAATTTTTTCGGCTTCACTGCGTGTTAATTCATATTCGTCATAAAGTCTTCTTATAACGTCGTCATATTCACGCATCATAACCTCTTTGCGTTCGGTTAAACGTGCTAGTTCACCGCTGATTTGTTCACGCTTTAAGGTGTTTTCACGTTCACTGTTACGAAGCTCAACACCGAATTTTTCGGTTTGATTGCGCTTTTCAATAAAGTCCTGAATATTCTTTTCACTTTCTTGAATTTTAGCCGAAGCGTCGCCTATGCTATCCTGCACAGACTGGATTTCAGTCTTTAAATTTTCGTTTTTAAACTGTAAAACCGCAATTTCACTGTCAATAGTAACACTGCGTTTTGCACGGTCGTTAATTAAATCCTCAAGTGCTTTTGCAGAAATCGAAAGTGATTCAATATCCTTTTGCGCTTCAATTACCGAAAGCTTAATCTCGGTAATGCTATTAGCAAGACCCTCACGCACGTTATTAAGATTGTCCCTAGCGCCTGACATTTCATCAATCTTAGCCTGAATTTCAGCCTTTTGGGCTTCAACCTCGGTAATTTCCTTTGCGGCTTCAACCGATACGTTTTTAAGTTCTTCAAGCTTAAGGCTTCCTGCAGTTTGCTCATCGGTAAGTTGTGCGAGTGAAAGCCTTGCACTTTCTCTTAAATCGCCTATACGCTTAAGCTCGGCAACGGCGCGGATTTTGTCCTCGTTAGAGGTTAAAATATCAGCCCTAATTGCGGTAATGTCAGCTTCAACCTCTGCCAATGAATTTTGTGCATTGGTTAACTTTTTAGCAAGGTCTTCAGCCTTTGTTTTAAGAGCCAAAACCTCGTTTTCGATATTAATAATATCATTGCCACGGCTTAAAATACCTGAATTTTTAATTACCGAACCACCGGTTAGTGAGCCGCCGGGGCTTACAACCTGACCGTCAAGAGACACAACCTTAATTCGATAACCAAATTTTTTGGCAATTGCAACAGCACAGTCAATATCTTCGGCAACAACACAAGCACCTAAAAGATATTTTACAATTTCGTCGTACTTTTTATCGTTTTTAACAAGGTCACTCGCAATGCCTACATAACCCAGCATATCCTCAAAGCCGTGCTCCTTAAATTCACGTGCTTTAATTGTTTGTACAGGTAAAAAGGTTGCACGACCTGCTTTATTACTTTTTAGGAAGTTAATTGCTGTCTTTGCATCACTTTCTGTTTCTGTAATAATATTTTGAATAGCGTTATTAAGCGCGGTTTCAATAGCAAGGGAATACTTACTTTCAACCGAAATAAGCGATGAAACAGGACCGCAAATACCACGGAGAATGCCTGTTTCAGCCTTTGAAACAACGAATTTAACCGAATTTGCAAAGCCGTCCATATTATTTTGCAAGTCACGAAGAATTTGCACACGTCGGTTTTTTGCTTCAATATCAAGGTTAACTGTGTCAAGCTCTTGCTTTAAGCTGTCAACCGCTTGTACCCTTGAAGCCAAGCGCATTTCATAACCCTTAAGCGAGTTATTATAGCCCTCAAGCTTTTCTTCAATTTCAGATAAAAGCTTTTCAATTTCTAAAAATTCACCATTGAATTTTTCTACTTCATTTTCCTTACCTAAAATAAGATCAGCCGAAACACCGCGTCTAGCTTCAATTTCACCAATTGCAGTTTCAGCTGTAACAAGCTTAACACGCATATCGGACGATTTTGCAGTAAGGGTATTTAAAAGCCTAATTTCGTTTTCAATTTTACGGCTGTTTGTATCGGTTTCGCTTAATAATTCGGAAAGCTGTGTTTCTAAAGCGTGAAGCTTTTCTTCAAACTCAGCCTTCTTGGCTTCAATAACCTCTATTTCATTATTTTTGCTTTCAATTTCAGTTAAAGCATCATTATCAGATGTTGATAATACATTCTTTTCATCAATTAGTCTTAAAATGCTTTCCTCATTGTGCTGAATATCGTTATTAAGCACGGTAATTACACCGTTTGATTTAACAATATCCTCACTGATTGAGGAAATATTAAGACGTTCGCCTTCAATATCTGAAGTCAGCTTTGCGAAAAGTGAAGTGTTTTGCTCGGTCTTGCGGTCAAAATCTTCGAGCATTCGCTCAATTTCCTTATACTGCGCCTCAGCAACCATAATTTTGCTTTCCTGATTACGCAAAGCTTCCTTTGAATTGTTAAGTGTATAAAGCCAAAGACCAATTTCAAGTTCTTTCTTTTCTTCACTGAGCTTTAAAAACTTTTCAGCCTTTTTGCTTTGCTCCTCCAAAGGACCAACACGGGCTTCTAGCTCGTCCACAATATCGTGAAGGCGCAAAAGATTATCCTGTGCAGCGGCAAGCTTTCTTTCCGCCTCTATTTTACGGTAACGGTATTTTGAAATACCAGCCGCTTCTTCAAAAATGTCACGGCGTTCGTTAGATTTTGAACTGATAATATTATCAATTTTACCCTGACCAATCATAGAATAACCATCACGGCCAAGGCCTGTATCCATAAATAATTCGTGAATGTCCTTAAGGCGAACTGACACGTTATTAATAGCATATTCACTTTCGTGTGAACGGTAATAACGACGTGTAATCGAAACAAAGTCATTATCAAAATTTAAAGAACGGTCGGTGTTATTAATATTAAGAGTTACTTCACAAAAGCCGTGGGGACGGCGGGTTTCGGTACCACCGAAAATTACATCCTCCATTGACTGACCGCGAAGACTTTTGGTAGATTGTTCACCCAAAACCCAACGCACAGCGTCGGAAATGTTACTTTTACCGCTTCCGTTAGGGCCAACAACAGCGGTTATACCCTTGCCGAATTTCAATACAGTTTTATCCGCAAAGGATTTAAAGCCTTGAATTTCAATCGAGCTTAACAGCATTTATAACACTTCCCTTTCTATTTTAAATTCTAATTCTTCTATACTATCGTCAGCCATAACCCGACATTCAAAGCCGCGTTTTTTTAAATATAATAAATTACTTTTACGCTGACCCGTCATTTGTGAAATACATTTAGGATTAACGTAAATTATATATTTACCTTCGGTAAATAAACAGCCAAGCACCTTTGAAAGCATAATTTGCGAATAGCAAAGCTCAGCAAAGGCGGGATGCCACGGACCCGCAACGTATGAGCCCTCTTCAATTGAATGAAGCCCAAGACGAATAACCTTAATTCCTGCACGGGTCAGCTGTAAATAAAGTTTACTTGCAAGTTTAACAGCCTCACCCAAAGACTGTGGCTCATAAATTTTATCAAGATATAGTGCTTCTAAATCGGTATCCCTTAAGACAATTGTAGGGTAAATTCTAACCGTATCAGGTGCTATATCAATAATCTTTTGCACAGTACGAAGGGTTGAATCACTATCATCGGCATAAAGCCCTGTCATTATTTGAAGTCCCAATTCAAAGCCGTGCTTTTTAATAAGCATTGCAGCTTTTTCAACATCCCTTGCAGTATGACCACGGTTGTTCATTTTTAATACACGGTCGTTGAGTGACTGTGCTCCAAGCTCGATTGCAGTAACACCGTAGGATTTTAAAAGCATTAAAATTTCATCATCTATTGCGTCGGGACGGGTTGAAATACGAATACCCGAAACAATACCAACATTAACAAAGCCAGATGCAGTTTCCAAAAGTGCTTCCATATAACCACGGTTAATAGCAGTAAAGCTACCGCCAAAAAAGGCAATTTCGGTAGTTTTAGGGTCGTACTTTTTTGAATTTAATGCTTCCTTAACAGCCGATTCAACATCCTCGGGATGAGGTGCTTTACAGGTACCTGTAATATAACGCTGATTACAAAAACTACATTTATTAGGACACCCAATGTGTGGCACGAAAACCGAAATATTTGAATGTGTTTTGCTCATATTTCAGCACCCATAAGCGTAAGTGCTTCCTTTGCGGCCATTTGTTCAGCCTGCTTTTTGCTTTTACCCTTGCCACAACCGATAACATTTGAATTAAGATGTACCTCAACCTCAAAAATTTTATCGTGGTCGGGACCGCTTTCGCCTGTTAAGTGATAAGTCACGCTTTCCTCGGGGTTACGCTGAATAATTTCCTGTAATGCGGTTTTATAATCTTTAAAAACTTCATCATCGTCGCGGTGTTCAAGTTCAGGCAAAACATAGCGTAAAACAAAACGTCTAGCTTCACTCATACCACCGTCAAGATAAATTGCGGCAAGCACCGCTTCAAAAGCGTCGGCTAAAATGGAAGCTCTTTCCCTGCCACCGCCTTTTTCTTCACCTTTACCAAGGTGTAAAAACTCACCCAAACCAATTTCACGTGAAAAACCGCAAAGCGACTTTTCACATACAAGCGACGCGCGAAGCTTTGTAAGTTCACCCTCAGGAATAGTTTTAAAATTTTCAAACAAATAGGATGCCACAATAACCGAAAGCACCGAATCGCCTAAAAATTCTAACCGTTCGTTAGAGGTTACACCACCGCGAACTTCATTTGCATATGACGAATGGTTAAGCGCATTTTCCAAAAGCTTTACATTATTAAATTTATAATCAAGT
Source organism: Clostridia bacterium (assembly GCA_017623315.1). GTDB lineage: Bacteria > Bacillota > Clostridia > Oscillospirales > Acutalibacteraceae > UBA737. Next base: position 11,472 of record JAGAPJ010000134.1, read on the forward strand.
TTATTTTGTAAAACTTCCATTTTCAAAAATCCTTTATTCGTTTACTTCTTCTAATGATTTTGTAATGTTTTCAATTACGTTGTTTTGTGTAAATAACACAGCCTGTTTAATAGCATTTTTAATTGCCTTTGCATCGGAATTACCGTGTGCTTTAATAACAGGCTTTCTAACACCTAAAAGGGGCGCGCCACCCACTTCGGAGGAGTCCATCATACTCTTCAAAGAGTATAAATCCTTTTTTATAACCAAAGCAGCAAGTTTGTTTTTAAGGCTTTTATAAAGTGAATTTTTAATTAATTTAAAGAAAGTAATTGCTGTACCTTCAATAAGCTTTAATGCAATATTACCTGTAAAACCGTCGGTAACAACTGCATCACAAACACCCTTAGGCATTTCGCGAGATTCAATATTACCAACAAAGTTAATGGAAGCTTCCGATAAAAGCTTGTATGCTTCCTTTTGAAGCTCGCCGCCCTTACTGTCCTCAGTGCCAATGTTCAAAAGACCAATGGTTGCATTTTCCTTGCCTTCAACACCTTTAAGATACGCTGATGCCATAATACCAAACTGGCAAAGCATTTCGGGGCGACATTCAGCATTAGCGCCCATATCAAGTAGCATATAATGTCCGTCGGGTGAAGGAATCATACCTGCCAAAGCAGGACGCTTAATGCCCTTTATACGCTTAACAATAAAGGTACCGCCGACTACAATAGCACCTGTTGAGCCCGCTGAAACAAAAGCGTCGGCTCTATCCTCGGAAAGCTCTTTAAAAGCCAAAGCCATTGAAGACTCCTTATGTGCTTTTAAAAGGCTTGTAGGCTCATCGTGCATATCAATAACATCTTCGGAATGGATAATAATTAACTGACCGAAAAACTTTAATTTATTTTCATCAATAACCTTTTCAATTTCAATTTTATTACCTGTAAGGGTAATTTCAACCTGATTTTCAAGTGATGCAATAGAAGCACCCTTAAGAATCTCAAGTGGTGCATTATCGCCGCCAAAAGCATCAACTACAATACGCATTATTTAAAACTCCTTTTCCTTAAACCACGAAAGCGAACGCTGTGATAAAGCCATATATCTTTCGCGTTTATCTCTTATATGGGGTACTAATTCGGGGATGATGCCAAAGTTTGCGCCCATTGGTTGAAGATTTACAACACTTTCATCGGTTATATAACCTAAAAGGGCGCCTATCATTGTAAATTTAGGAAGAATAAGCGTTTCGGTGTCATTAACTCTTGCCACCGCATTAAGACCTGCAATAATACCGCTTGCGGCTGATTCCATATAGCCCTCAACACCTGAAAGCTGACCCGCAAAGAAAATACTTTCATTATCCTTAAGTGATAAATCCTTATTTAAAATACGGGGTGAATTTATAAACGAATTACGGTGCATAACACCAAAACGTACAAATTCAGCATTCTCAAGACCCGGAATTAATGAAAATACACGTTTTTGTTCTGGAAACTTTAAATTCGTTTGAAAACCAACCAAATTATAAAGTGTGCCGTCACGGTTTTCAGCGCGAAGCTGTACCACCGCCCAAGGTCTGTGGTCAGTCCTCGGGTCACGTAGACCCACAGGCTTTAAAGGACCGAAACGGATGGAATCCTCTCCCCTTTTTGCAAGAATTTCAACAGGCATACAGCCTTCGTAAACATTTGGCTGCTTGTCAAATTCGTTAATGGGGGCAGATTCTGCATTAATAAGCTCGTTATAAAAGACTGTGTATTCTTCTTTATTCATTGGGCAGTTGATGTAATCATCCCCGCCCTTACCGTAACGTGCGCCGTAAAACACCTTACCAAAATCAAGGCTTTCTTTAGTTACAATGGGGGCTGCTGCATCGTAAAAACTTAAATTACCGCTGTCACAAAGCTTTGCAATATTTTCAGCCAAAACACCATCGGTCAAAGGTCCTGTGGCAATTACGGTAACGTAATCGGTTAGAATTTCATTTACAACCTTGTTTATAACCGTAATATTGGGATGGTTTACAATTTTATCGGTAATATATTTTGCAAACAACTCACGGTCCACCGCCAATGCACCGCCTGCTGCTACTGAACAACTGTCGGCAGCTTCTAAGCAAAGTGACCCAAATTGACGCATTTCTTCCTTTAAAAGCCCTGCAGCCGAATCAATACGGTTAGCCTTTAAGGAATTAGAACACACAAGCTCAGCAAAGTTATCGTTTTTGTGCGCGGGGGTTTTCTTATAAGGCTTCATTTCATAAAGGTTAACCTTTATTCCTTTATTAGCGGCATAATAAGCAGCTTCACAACCCGCAAGACCTGCACCGATAACGTTAATTTGTTTCATTATTATTTTTCCTTTTTGGTTTTTGCGCGGCTAGGACACTCAGAATTCATACAATACTTTTTGCCCTTCATTCCGCTTATAATATAGCTGTCACATTCCGGACATTTATCACCTGTGGGAATACCTGGGGACGCAAAATCACAGTTAGGATAATTAGCACAGCCATAAAATTTATTACCCTTCTTAGAAAGACGCTTTACAAGCTTACCGCCACATTTGGGACAAGGCTGTGTAATTTCATCCTCGGGTACGGGCTTTGTATTTTTACATTCGGGATAACCGGGACAAGCCAAGAACTTACCGAAACGGCTTGATTTAACAACCATTTTTCTACCGCATTTATCACAAATAACGTCACTTTCAATGTCGGGCACCTTAACCTTTTTACCGTTAAGTGAGCTTTCTGCTTTGGTATAAAGAGTGTTAAAGTCTTTGTAGAACTCTTCAATTGTATTAATCCAATCCAGTTCACCCGCACCGATTTTATCAAGCTGTTCTTCTAAACCTGCAGTAAACTTAATTTCAAAAATCTTGTTAAAATATTCAACCATAAGGTCTGATACAACCTTGCCAAGCTCGGTTGGCTTTAAGAACTTTTTAACACGTTCGATATAATCACGACCAAGAATGTTCGAAAGAATAGGCGCATAGGTTGAAGGACGGCCAATTCCGTTTTCATCCAAGGCTTTAATTAAAGTAGGCTCAGTATATCTTGCGGGGGGTTGTGTAAAATGCTGGTTTCCTGCAAGGTCACGAAGTTTAAGCACATCGCCCTCATTCATATCAGGAAGTGAGCTTTCCTGTTCTTCTTCTTCATCCTTACCCTCAACGTAAAGGACAGTAAAACCGTCGAAACGAACTGAATAACCGCTTGCTTTGAATAAATAATCGTTAGCGGTAATATCAACGTTTACGGTGTCTTGCACACAGGCAGCCATTAAGGATGCAATAAAGCGCTCCTAAATGAGCTTATAAAGCTTATACTGTTCAGTTGTTAAGGAGCCTTTAATATCATCGGGCTTTAAATCAGCAACGGTAGGACGGATAGCTTCGTGAGCATCCTGTGCACCGCTTTTTGTTTTATAATAGCGTGGGCTTGAGGGTAAATATTTATTACCATAGGTATCAGCAATAAACTTGTTACCTGCCGACCTTGCTTCTTCGGAAATGCGCAATGAATCGGTACGCATATAGGTGATAAGACCCATTATGCCGTGTCCCTGCACATCAACACCTTCGTAAAGCTGCTGTGCAATACGCATTGTGCGTTGTGCGGTAAAGCCAAGCTTACGGGATGCTTCCTGTTGAAGTGTTGAGGTATTAAACGGCGG
>JAGAPJ010000135.1 GCA_017623315.1 Clostridia bacterium
ACGATACAATTCAAACAAATTACCATTTGCCTTTTTGCAAAGGCGAGCGTTAAAACACCCACTTAGGAGGGGTTTATTATATCCCTTTAACTAAGGAGGCCTTTATTAAATTGCCAAAATATTATAACATTATATTTTATCAATTGCAAGAAAAAATAAATTGGGAGTTTATCGCTTGCGCGAAATGCGTAATTAGGAATTATTGTACAAATTAAATTGCATATTCGTAGGGGCGAACTGTGTTCGCCCGAAAGCCTCCCTCCGAGAGGGAGGTGGATTTTTGCGAAGCAAAAAGACGGAAAGAGACGGCGTTTTAAATTATAAATTTGATTATATGCGCTCTCCCTCAGTCAACTCCGTTGACAGCTCCCTCCCAGAGGGAGCCAATGTTATACAAATTTAACCTCACCGATAAACTATAATTTGAAAATGTATTTTTATATAAAAAACGACCTTACAAAAGGTCGCTTTCACATTATTTATTAAGCTTTTCCTTAATTTTAATACCGTTTTCCTTTTGATAACAGTAATCATTTTTACACCTCGAAAATCATTCTACCTTATTCGACAAAAAATTGCAATATTTAATAAAATGCTTGAAAGTTTTGCCGTTAGTGGTAAAATATATGGTGGTGATAATATGGAATACATAATAATACCCTTAATAATTTTAATATTAATCGCGGCGGTGCTTATTATTGCATATGTTTGCTTTAAAATGGCGTTTTACCAAGCCGACCGTATTGACGGCAATTCGGAAAATATAATGTTTCCCGAGGGTGAAATTTACGGCATTTACCGTGATAAAATTGAAAAATGGACGCTCGAAACCCGCAATATGCACCATAAGGATTTGGAAATTACCTCATTTGACGGGTTAAAGCTTTACGGCAAGTTTTACGAATACGAAAAAGGTGCGCCGATTGAAATTATGTTCCACGGTTATCGCGGCTGTGCCGAAAGAGACTTGTCGGGCGGGGTACAGCGTTGCTTTAAATTGGGACACAGCTCGTTAATTGTTGAGCAGCGTGCAAGTGGCAAAAGCGAGGGTAACGTAATTTCGTTTGGTATAAACGAGCACCGCGACGCACTTATGTGGGCGGATTTTGCAGTAAAGCACTTTGGCACGGATGCTAAAATTATTTTAACAGGCATTTCAATGGGCGCCGCTACCGTTTTAATGACAGCCGATAAGGATTTACCCAAAAACGTTGTTGGTATTCTTGCCGACTGCGGTTACACCTCTGCTAAAGATATTATAAAAATTGTTATTAAGGGAATGAAGTTACCGCCAAACCTTGCCTACCCATTTGTCAAATTAGGTGCAAGGCTTTACGGTCACTTTAATTTGGAGGAGGATTCCCCAATAAATGCAGTTAAAAACGCAAAGGTGCCGATTATTTATTTCCACGGAAAAGCCGACACCTTTGTACCTTGTTATATGAGTGAGCAAAACTATGAAGCAACCGTTTCAAAAAAGCAAATTATGACTGTTGATGATGCGGGACACGGTCTTGCCTACCCATCACACCCACAGGAATATCTTGAAGCGGTAGCCGAATTCTTTCACAAATAGGTGTAAAATGATATTTTATTAACAAAACCTTAAATTTTTATTAATAAATGCCTTGATTTTCACCAAAACAATGATATAATTATAATGTCATAGAAATATGAAAATACATATTGGAGGATGTAAAATGGATAAGAAGTATCTTAAGGGTAACCTTGCAAGAAACATCACATTCGGTCTTAGTTGGCTTTTGGGTTGGCTCCCCGCTGTAATCGTTTGGATTGTTGACAAGGACGAATTAGATCTTGAAGATAAGAGAGAACTTGCTTCTATCATTATCTGTGCTATAGCAGGTGCTGTTCTCAGCCTTACCTTCATTGTTCCGCTTTATGTTGGCATTTGCGGCCTCATTGCTGCTATTATGGCATTCATGGGTAAATCTTTCCAGATTCCCGGTGTTTACCACATCGCTGCTGCAATCATTAAGTAATTTAAAACTTAAAAATAATCCCTGTGCAATTGCACAGGGATTATTTTTAAGCTTATGTGTTTAAATATATGTTTTCAGCCTCAAAACAATGGATAAAAACGATCCACGAAACAAGTCGTTTTTGGTGGAGCAGAGTTCATCATAGTCGAACATCCAGCCTTATTGATATTTTCGCCCTCAAAGGTTGATTCGATATCATCAAGCGGTATGTTTTCTATACTTAAAGGTTTCTTGCTTGCGTTGATGATTAAAGTAAAATGGTCATCGTACAAGTAAACAGAGTGAACAAATATGTTGATTATCGCTCGCCGTTTTTCAAAATCATCAAATGGCATTTCGCACACGTAATCAAGAAAGGCTAAAACTTGAACTTCTGTCAAATATATTCGTTTGTTTTCTTCAATAGCAAGCTGATTTTCGAGTTCTTCTTTTTCAGCCATTCTCTTGTTTAAACGTTCGGTCAGCATTTCAACTGATTTTCCTTGTTCAATACCATTCCACAAGTTTTCAATTGCAATCTCGGCTTCTTTAATAGCTTTCTTTAGCGATTTAATAGAAAGATTGTCGATTGCTTTATTACAAGCCTCGGCGACCTTTTGTGCAATTATTTTTATTTTGTCTTCGGTCAGCATTTTGAGGCATTCCTCAATAACGCGTTCCTCGATATATGATTTGCTGACAATCCTTTTATCACAATTTTTCTTGCGTGCTTTTTTGCAAATGTAATAGTGATATTGCTTTTTAGATTTGCTTGTGCCACCATACCCTATCATCATTTCCTTGCAATGACCGCAAAATAGTTTTGTAGTCAGCAAATATTCGCCTTCACCATGAGTTCGTGCAGGTGTAGATTTATTCTTGTCCATAATACTTCGCACACGGTAGAATAAGTCATCATCAATAATTCTTGGCATTCCACCGGGCGTTTCAACTCCTTTATATAAATATGTTCCAATATAACGTTTGTTTGTAAGCATTTTGCTTAAACTATTAGGTCTAAATTCCCGACCAAGCGAAGTTTTAATTTTGCGCTTATTTAAGTCATTTATAATTTCGTTTTTGGTTTCTCCGCCCGCATAACGTTCAAAAATCTCACGTACAATCGCTGCTTCTTCCTCATCAACGCAAAAGCTACGGTCGCTTCTATCTACTTTAAAGCCAAGTCCTGGATTACTTCCGTTGGATAAACATTTTTCAGCATTAATTTGCATTCCTCGTTGAATCTTTTGCGAAAGTTCCACCGAGTAATATTCCGCCATGCTTTCCAAAACACCCTCAACAAGAATACCCGAAGCATCATCGGCAATATTTTCTCTTGCTGATATAACTCTAACCCCGTTCTTCTTTAATCTCGCCTTGTAAATTGCACTATCGTATCTGTTACGGGCAAAGCGGTCAAGCTGATATACAAGAATACCATCAAATGTGTGCTTTTCACTATCTGATATCATCCTTTGAAATTCTAAACGCGTATCAAACTTACCGCTTTGAGCTCGATCAATATATTCTCCAATAACAGTGTAATTGTTTTGTTCTGCAAATTGGTAACAAACCTTTAACTGACCTTCAATAGATTGCTCAGTTTGACTATGACTTGAAAATCTTGCATATATTACAACCCTCATTGATGTTCCTCCATTCATATCCATACATATTATAGCCTCTCACCTTTATTAGTCGAATATGCCGATTTATTTTTATTGTATTCGGGATATTTTTTTAGCCAATTCTCAAAGTATTTCTTTCCCGCATCACTCGCATAAAACTTTCTTATTTCCGGTACCATAGCTTTTGCAAACGAATCCAACAATTCAATTGGAAGTGCAATGTCTTTATAGTTAATTTCAACCATAGGCATCACCTCGCATCCATTTGTTTGTTACGATAATTTCTTTCGCAAAGCTTTATAATTTCTTCTTCCATTTGTTGAAGCGTGTAGCTTTTTGGAAAGTACTTTCTAAGCTTTTCGGTTTGAATATGAAGCCTTTCTTTTTGGTTTGCTTTTTGCTCGCTTAAAATCTCGGATATGGTTTCGGGAGTAAGTCCTTCCTTTTGACTGATTTCTTTTAGTCGCATTGCTTGAGATAGATTAGGTGTTGCATCTAAAACCTCGATAACCTCTAACAAATCGGTTTGCTCAATTTCGTTCAGGTACGAAAGTTCAACAGCAGGTGTAAAAGCAATTCGACCCTCATCCACCATATCTAAAAGTTTTTTATTAAGTTTAGTCAGACGGACGTATCTCTTAATTTGAGAGGCGCTTTCTGAGGCTCGTACCATTGCAATTTGGTCTCCAAGTCCAACTTGGACCGAATCTTTATTTTGCCGTTTGAGCGCTTCGTTTCTCATTTTGTAAGCGAAGGCTTTCTCGCTTGGCAAAATGTGTTCACGGTTGAAGTTGCTATCCACAACTGCAACGATTGCCGTGTCTTTGTCAAGGTCATAAATTAAGGCGGGAACTTCAGTAAACTCTGCCTTTTTAGCTGCAAATATTCTTCTGTGACCGGATATGATTTCATAATTTTCGGTACCCTCAATTGGTTGCACCACAACGGGACTGATAATGCCTTTCTTGCGAATACTCTCGGTAAGCGCCACCATATCCCAATCATCTACCACCTTGTAAGGATGGCTTTTAAATTCTTTAAGATTTTCAATTTTCAAATTAATAATTTCTTTATTCATTTTCTTTCTCCTTATCATTTTTTAAATCATTGTTTATTACCGATTTTCTTAAGTATTCAGATAATGTAAGTTTATTTTGTTTCGCACGATATTCCATTCGTTTCTTTTCATACTCACTTACCCTAAATATAACTACAGTATTTTTCTTTCTTTTTAACATTTTAATAACCTCTATCTATTTTTATTTGGGGTATTAGGGTCTCCCTAACAAAGTGTTTTTAACGGCAATATGCCGTGGGTATCAAAACGCGATGCTTGCGAAGACGACGCCAAGCAATATGCGGTGGATATCAAAACACGATGCTTGCGAAGACAATGCCATTCCACCGCAATGCGACGCATCTAAGGCGCTTTGAGTCTGTCCATTAGAGCCATTTTTTACTCCTTTCTTAATAATTTTTTATTTACCGCTCTACCCGAATGTTGTTCCTGCCCCTGCTTTTTCAGCGGCGTTGTTTCGCTCGCTTCGTTTTTTATATCAAGGTCGTGGCAAAATCATATCCCATTTGGACGGTTATTCAGTTGTAAAAAAGCTCACCTCCTGAACCTAAAAAAGTTTTAAAGAAACAAAAAAGCCGCCGACAAGAAAGCCCTCATTTCTGAGTGCTTTCTTGCCGGCGGCCTCTCATGTCTGCATAAAGCAAGTCTGGCTTAACCTAACCGGTTAATCAAAGCATCTGACCTGGAGATGGAATTATGTAGCCTGTTTCATCTCAACCATTCCGTCGTGACACCTATTCGATTTTCGAAAAGAACATTTGTTCTAAAATCTATTATACACATATTTTATAAAATTGCAAGAACTTTTTTATAGTTTATCATAAAAATTATAATTGCAACTTAAATAATGTAATTTGTGTTATAAATTTTAATGTTATCATATGCTGACAAATTAGGGTATCGCACTAACTCTAATAGGTGTTTGGAGGATATCCAACCACATTATTATGGAGTTACACTCCTAAAACCCTACTGAAGGTGAAAAATTATGTTGTGTCTCATCGATTCAAATATAAAATTTTTTATATTTAAACTTTTAGCATAATTTGACGTGGTAAGACTTAAGCGTTTTTTTGATAAAAGGACAATAACATAATTTATAACTTTTTTAAAAATATAATTATGATTTTATTACTCACCACTTGATCGGAAGTGAAAATTACGATAAATATCAATATAATGCAAAAGTCTAGATGAAAAATATGGCATCGCCAAAGTAGTTATTAAGTATTCTAACTACGTTGTCTATGCCATATTATATCAAATAAAAGTTGTTAATATCAATTTGGCATATTGAAGTTAAAATCAATTAATGTTTTTTTGATTTCTTCTTTTTGTTTAATGTTTAATTTCCTATACCAATCAACAGTTTTATTGAAATTTTTAATTTTTTGTTTGCGAATTTTAAACGGAAAATTAGAACAAATCCGTTTGATATCATTTGCAGAAATTTTATTTATTTCATCATCAATATCACATACTTTTAGGAATATATTGATATAAAAGTCGTTTTTTCGGTTGATTTTAACTTTATTATATGAAAACACAAAATCAAATTGAGTTTTGTTATCTACAATAGGAATATCATCAGAAAAGACATCTATACTCTTAGTTCCCATCTTTGAGAATTTATTTTCGTAATGCCAAAATCTTGAGCAAATATCTAATAAATATTTCATACACTCGTCAAAATATGCATTTTTTATTTTAATATACGCAGCATCATCTGAACGATAAATATCGCTAATGAGTTTTAAATTATGAAAGAGAAAACGTTCTTTTACTATGATATTCTTATTTTGTATTATATGTTCCAAAAATTTTTCGCGATACAGCGCATCGTCGACAACTTGCATTGACAAAACCAATATATTGAAAAACATAAAGGAACTTTTTGTTTTAAACTCTCTTGATGCATTTTCCAATAATAGTTCTATAAGTTTTTGATAAATAGCTTCTGATTTTTGCTTAAGCATGGCAACCGTAAGTTCAAAAACTTCAGAATCAACATCAAACAACATAAGTTTTTCAAGTATTTCATTTTCGTTTGTGCAACGAACAAAGATATATTGAGAATAAAAATACTCAAAAAAAGAACGATGAAAAAACTTAAATTTATCTTCTTCAGCGGCTGAAACAAATAGTTCTGTTCTATCTGAACAAAATTTCAAAAATTCCTCAATAGCGTTTTCGGCTTCAATTTCACTTTTGAATTTGGATTTGTAGATTGTTAATAAAGTTTCGGAAATAGTATCTTTGTCTACTGCATTGTTATTGGGATAGCACAAATCAGCTAATTCCATAAATGTATTATCTTTCATAAGCGCGGAAATGGCGTCCCAATCATAACTTTTATTTGTAATCTTTTTTTCGCGCTTGTTAGCAATATACTTAAAACATTTTTCATATAATTCCAATTTGTTTTCTGGTAATTCTAATTCAGCTTTATATATATTGATTAACAATGATAACACAAGGAAACTATTTAAGAAACCTTTGTCTATTAGAACCTTTGCTTGAGACATAAAAGAATTTTTATCGCTTCTTTCAAATTTACCCAAAGCAATTATTTTATCAACATATTTTTCTATTTGGTCTTCGTCTAAAGGAGAAATACTAAGCACCTCGATGTCTTTTTCCGGAATAAAGCCTCTGTTTCTAGAAGTTATACACACTTTATTGTTAGGATTTTGATATTTGAAAAAAGATATAATAGATTCGTGTAATTTTTCTCTTTTGTTTTTTTCCACCTCGTCTAAAGCGTCCAGCAAAATTATACATCGACCTATATTTAAATAGTATTCAACAAATTCACGAGAGATTTTCGATTCATCCATTAAGGTGCTTGTTTTCATGCTGTTTTGTAAAAATTCTACCACTGAAAGCGGGGAGTCAGTATTATTGACATAGAATGATTTTAATTCACCGTAAATAACGAGATATTCATTGCTTTGGAATATATTTAAATCTTTATAATCATTAATAAGTTTTTGCATAAAAAGCGATTTACCGTATCCCGCTCCACCTGTTATATAAATTATATTTCGATTTGCAAATATATTATTCCAAGATTCACGATTATAAATTCTATTAGATAAGAAAAATTTTTTTCGCCATTCCACATCACTATCGTTATCGTAATCATGTGTAAGAATAGGGGGAACATAAAAACTTTCAAATGAAAACTTATCGAGAAGATATATGTGTGCTTCTGAATATTTTGATTTTAGAATATTATAATATTCATCTTTTATCTCTTTAAACGTAGGCTCAGATTTTTTTACTTCCAGAGTTATCATTTGATGAATACTGTTAGAAATATTATCCAGAACATTATAAATATTTCCAGCAATATAATCTATATGTGAATTTACAAAAAACAACATTTGTTGTTCATTAGAATTAAGTTCATCAAATAGTATTTTTTCAGAACCCTCAATGATAAATTTTAAAAAGTTTAATATAATGCGTTTTTCAGGAATTTTTAATGTGTTTTCCCGTTTATATATCTCTAACAATTGATTAGTCAAATAGTTCAATACATCATCTAGTGATAAAATCTTATTTGAATTTTTTGATTTTTTGATGTCGATAACTTTTTCATATTGAATTCCAATAGTTTTATAAAGAACATATGAATTTAATGTATCAAGTAATTGAGGAGAAGAAATAAAAGTTTGAAATATTCCCGAGTCTTGGATGTTTAGAAACTCTTGCGGAATATTATTTTTGACATATTCATCTACTTGTTTCTTTAATTTATTATTAGAATTCCTTTTAAAAATTAAATTGCTCACATACTTTGTGATGTCGTAAATTGCATTAGTTAAGATTCCATATATTATATTAGTCCCAATTTCGCATAACATAAACATTCCTCCAATTTTTTATTATACATTTAATGAGTTATTTGATTTCTTGCATAAGTAAATCAATGTGGATACTCAAAGGCAATAAGTATCCATTCTTATTTTTCTTGTTGCCGTGCAGTTTTTAATACTTGCAAAAACTCTCCCTTATATTATGACAAACCAAAACATAAAATCGGTGACAAAAAATGTAAAATTTGGTCGATTTTTTATGATATAAAGAAAACCACTGTTTAACAGGTGGTTGCAAAGAGGCTTTTGTCAATGAAAACACCTTCGCCAATCTATTTTTATAATAGTATGTATTGAAAAATATACTGTTATTGTATGGCATTCGTTTTTCGTCTTTTATGCCATCTTTTTCAGCAAAATCAAGTCGGCTAATAAATTGCTTAATATTGATATTTAAAAATTCACTAATACAATAAATTATTCTGCGCAAAATATTATTGTATATCCTATTGGGATATTTGCGTTATTTAGAAACTTCTAATTAGGATATACAATAACTTTAAAAGGTGTTTTGGTGGTGGAATAATGGAAATAAATTATATAGCAATTGGTAAAAGAATACGACAACTTCGCATTGAACGCGGATGGAGTCAAGCAATGTTAGCTGAAAAATCCGGCGTTGAACCCTCTAATATATCCCATATAGAACGTGCCGCAACAAAGTTAAGCTTACCCACACTGGTAAATATTTCAAACGCATTAGAAGTAACTCTTGACGAAATTGTTTATGAAAGCTTAATTAAAAACGACCATATAACCTGCGATATAATAAACCAATTACTTGCTGACTGTACATCAAACGAAATTTCCGCTATAATCGAAATTGTAAAAACAACAAAAAATATATTGCGCAATGATAAGAACAAATAAATATTGTTTGACATAAATTTTATTTGTTTTATAATTAAAAATAGTATTATTTAATTTTTGTAACTCACTTTGGTAACAAGGTGAGTTATTGGTATATTTTGGTCAATTAAATTTTGTACCCTGTTGATTTATGTTTAGTGTTGTATATAAGGAGGCAGGGTTTGAAGGGGAATTGTAAAATGCTGGCTCTATATTTGGCGTATCTTGATGACGAAAAAGATAAGGAATTATTTTCAAATATTTATTATTCATACAGAAAACAAATGGTTTCTGTCGCCTTTTCAATTGTAAATAATCAGACAGATGCTGAAGATGTTGTTGAAGATGTGTTTTTGCGTATAGCACAAAAGTATTTTGACATTATTCGTAGTATTAATAACGAAACAGATTTACGCAATTATTTGCTAAAGGCAGCTAAAAACACTGCAATTAATAAGTCAAAATCCAAAAAGAAAGAAAACACATCTTTAGATACAATTATCGAATATAACATGAACGATATTGAAGAATTATCTGACGACACGTTCATTGAAACTTTATGTAATAAAATTGATTACGACCAGATAGTAGAGGCGATTAAAAATTTAAGTGAAAAATATCGAGATGTGCTTTATTATCATTTTGTAATGGAGCTTACAGTTCCACAAACAGCAAAGCTTCTTGACCAAACAACAAGCACCACAAAAAAGCAGTTAGTTCGTGGCAAGAAAATGCTTTTAAGCTTACTTGAGACAAAAGGAGTTAAAGATAATGCCAATAAGTAAAGCGGAGTTTAAAGAAGCTTTTCGAGAGGTTATATCTTCTGAATTTTCACATATACCCAAAAACGAAAACGAAATTGACTTTGTGTTTTCTGAACGCTTTAATAAGCGTATGACAAAACTTGTCAATTCACAAAAGAAGGCTTATTATTACCTTATAAATACTGCGGCAAAACGTGTGGCAATTATATTTGTATTAATTCTTACAATGTTTACCGCCGCATTTAGTGTAAAAGCCATTCGCGAGCCGATTATAGAATTTGTTAAACAAATTTATGAAACGTTTATACATTATTCGGTTGAGGGTGATACTATAGATAAAATAACGAAAAAATATTCTATAACACGATTACCTGAAGGATTTTATGAAACTGATAAAGTTAATAATAACTATACCATAATTACATTTTTTGAAAACTCGTCAGGAGATACCATAGTATTTTCACAAATGACTACTAAAACAAATGCAGGGTATTTTTTGGATAATGAAACTGGAGAAGTTCATTCTGAAGTTGTTAATGGCATTAATGTAGAATGGAAAAAATGGTATGACAATATAACTGTTTTATGGACAAATGAAGGATACGTTTTTTCCATTGAATGCATGGGCAATATAAATTTTGATACGATTAAAGATATGATATGTTCTGTCGAATAAAATAAGCGCGGTGCGTTTTAATAATGCACCGTGCTTATTTTAGTAAGAATCTGTCATTTGACATTCAATTTCATCTGCCGCACCGCCCGAACCGTAAATCTTATAAATTACAGTTACTCGATATGTACCTGTTGATGAAAGTTGATATGTACGCGAACCTGCATATTTATAATCGTTAATTGTATCAACCCACTGGTCATCAGTTGTACCTATATCTACACGACGCCAAAATAAACCCAAGAACTTCTTTTCAATATAAGTAGTAATAACCGCTTTAGTAGTTACCGAAGAAGAACCGGTATATTTATAATTTATGGTCATTTTTCCACTATCACTTATGCCCATATTTGCAGTAACTGTAGCTACATTATTATAACGTGGAGTAACACCTTCCGCAGCAGAAACGGGACTTAACGGAACCATAAAAAGACACAAAACCAAAATTGCGCTTATAATACCTGTTAAACGTTTAGTCATTCTTTTCATCTCCTTTCTTTTATATTAAGGGAAAATGGCAACACTATCCCTTAATATCACAACAAACTCAAACATTCAACAGGGGACAACAAATTTACAATTAATTTTTTAAAAAGATGCCATACCCCAAGGATACAGCATCTTTTAAAAATTCAGTCTTATTGTTTCAAACTATTTTTTATCAGTTTTGTTATTAATTATATGATAGTCATTTCTTTTCCTTGTTTTTCTAAGAATCAATTCAGAAAACATAAATAACACTAAAACCATTGCGACAAGTATTAAAATCAAAATTGGAATTAGCATTAAATAGCTTGGTGTACGAGTAACCACATCAAATTCGTCAGACATTAACGATAACGACGTTGCCAAACCGCCAAGCACGGCAACCGCCATTGATAAATACAAACTTAAGCGTTTGTTATACTTTGATTTCATTTCACTTAATTCAATATCGCTAATTGTTTGGTGCAATTCCATTTTTATTTTCGTAACCAAGCTTTCACGCTTATAATCAGCAAGAGATTTTGTATACTGTTGTTTCTTATCATTTGAAACATAAACATCGCTAATTATCTCTCTTATAAGTTCTTCACAATAGTTCTCAATGGAGAACATATCTTCTTGCTGAACATTATGTTCTCTTGCAGTAGAAATTATCAACGAACCAAAGACTTCTGGTTCAGGCAACCCTTTGTCGGCTATGTAAGGCTTTAAAGCAGCAATAACTTCAGCATTAGCGTTCTTTACTTTTCGATAATATTCAGTTCTATCTTTTTTGTTTGTAAAAAACTTAGTTATAAAAAACACAAGAATACCACTGATAATTCCTGTTACTATGCCAACAATCCATGAGTTTTGAAATATCCACATTTTTTATCTCTCCTAAATAATGTTTGTGTTAATTATTCACACTAGAAAATCATTTGTATAAATTTTTGTCAATATATTACTTATTTCGACAAAAATCTCTCTTAATAGTAATACATTCCAAAATATTTAATAGGGGACAATGGATTTGTGATTAAATGAAATAATGGACTGTATCGTAATGATACAGTCCATTATTCTAGTTTGTTTTAATTAAATTTGTCAAAACTTTTCACAGTCTTTGACAGCTTAAAAAATGTGTTAACAATTAATTCCACGAAGCATGATATATTCCGCTCTCGCTTTTTTTATGAGCTTGCCGTGGCATAATAATCACCCAGAATTACTATACTAAAAACAGCTCACTTTGGCAACACGGGAGAACCGTCCACTTGTGTTCTTTTGTGTTCTTTTTTCTATTTATAGTGGAAGGTAAGGGTGATTTTTGCAATAGAAAAAGGCGGTAGACTTTCGCCTACCGCCCCATGATGTGAGAAGCTAGTTGTTAAGACACAGAACCGTCCCCTGTCTTTCGTCCCCTGTCTTTCCTAGTTTTCTAATAGTGAAATAATGTCTTTCTTGTTGAATTGCACGGCATAATCATATGCTGTTTTACCATCAGTAGACTTAATGCTTTTGTCCGCTCCGTAATCTAATAGAAGTTGTACCATTTCATGGGTAGAATCCCTTGCCGCAAACATCAGTGCGGTCATTCCTACAGAAGTATCGTTTACGGTGCAATACTCTTGTTCTAATAGAAGTTTTACTATTTCAATTCTGTCATTAGAAACGCTATGCTGTAACACTCGCATCCAACTTACATTGCTATGGTCACAGTTTTCTAACGCATAATTAAATGCTTTAATTACTTCTTCTTTGTTATCAGGTTCATAACCTGATAACAAAGCCCCCGGACGATTTTGTACAATATCTTGCAAGACAGATGATATTTTACCTGAGTACTCAGTGACATAATCCAACGAAGCACCGCTTTCAATGAGGATTAGAGAAATATCATACCAATTATCTACTTTGCTACTATAAGTAATAGAAAGTGGAGTTAATCCGTCATTACAATTAACATCAGCGCCGTTTTCAATCAATAGTGCTATTAGTTCAATATTACCCGTAGCACAAGCCTCGTTTAGAGGATAGCACACCCTCCAATTCATAGCGGAGTGCCACCATTTTGAGGTTATTGAGGGGTATGTGTTTATGCAGGTTGGTTTTTTTTCAATAATCTGTTGAACTGCAATTATATTTTCCTCTTTGATTGCAGAAATCAACTTTTTAGAGTAGTAGTAATTGCTGTTAAAAAACATCGCTGAAATGCATCCTAACATAATTAAAATTACTGCTATGATAATAAAAATTTTTGTTTTCATACAACAAACTCCTACTCAAACAAACGAATAATTTCGTTTGCAACCCAACCGGGATCATCGTCGCTGTTTCCGAAAATAACCCATGGAATTATATCGTGAATTAAATGACCTATACTTTGATTGCTATACCACAATTCATTAGACGGACAAAAATTATATGTTCCAATATCACGTGCATCTAGTACTATTTTATTCTGCGAATTGTATATTACTTCTCTATGTCCATCAGGAGAAACATATTTTTTATTTGGTCCGTCTTTTGCAGTATATTGATGACAATCAGCTGCCGGTCCTTTTGGAGTAGTATCTGGTCCACGCCAACCTGAATCTTTTGCTTCCTGTGGTGATTGCGGGAGAGTTGCCACATCGTTCTTTGTTTCTCGCCTATCATAATGAGCAGACTGCGCTATGTATGTAGCACCTGCGGCTATTGTTATTTTAGCCGCTACTGATGCTACTGCAATATTTCCTGTTGCAACAGCAACAACCGTTACAACTGCTGCTACAATTGTAACAGTTGCTGTAATCCATCTTGGCCAATTACCTGTGGGATCGCTCATATTAACAGGGTTGTTGAAACAATAGGCAAACAAGTTATATCCTCGAATATCACTTCCGATACCGGCTATTTGATTATCTGCATTTATAAATCTACCAATTTCGGGATCGTAGTATCTTGTACCTGTTAGATAGAATCCCGTCTCATTATCATAATAATAACCACGGTATCTTATTGGGTTAATTGTGCCGATATCAATTCCGCTTGTGTCGGTTATATTGGTTATAACACCCCATGGGTCGTATTCATAGGTAACAACCTTTACGCCGTTGCTGTTATAAATACCAACAACATCGCCTTGCAGGTTAATATCATAATAATAGTATGCACCGTTATAGATAAAACCAAACTTATTTCCGCTTTCATCATAAAGGAAAACAAGTGTATCATCTTCGGTTGTTTGACCTATCAATACACCGTCAGCATAAATAAACTCGGTTAAAGTGCCGTTAACGTTTTTCGACGTTCTTATACCGTTACCGTCATAAGTATAGCTATAAGAATTCGCACCTTTTGTAACTGTTGCAAGCCTACGTCCGTTTTCCCAAGTGAATACCTTGCCGTCGTGGTAAGTCAGCGGATTGCCAATAGCATCATAGACCATTGTATTGCCGTTAACCGCTGTCAGCTTATCAGGCCAGTTTGGATCTGTATAGCTAAAGGTCTTTATGGTTTCGCCGTTTAGTTTAATATATTCAATATTGCCGTTAGTATATATGTAATTATATACCTGACCATTAGCGTCAACGTATTCGACTAATTGATTAAAGTGATCATAACCATAGTCTGCCACCTTGCTGCCATTGACGTAAATGGCGGTAATATTACCGTTAGCGTCATAGCTGTATTCGGTACTACCGTCGGGTGTTGTTACACTTTCAACCAAGGCTGACGTACTATTCGCGCAGTGACCGCCTTGCTTATAGGTAAAGCTTTGGGTTTTGTTTATAGGTGCAATTGTTCGGGTTAAAAGCCTGCCCAACGGGTCGTAATTATAATTAAGTACAGGTGTACCGTTATGTTTTACGGTATACACAGCATCAGGGTTTTGCTTAGCGGTTAAATTGCCGTAAACAAAGCTGATTTCCTGTGTTCCAAGTAATGAATTACGAACTATTGCACTTAAACGGTTTGTCTTATCCTCATAATTATATTTTACAGAGGATAAAAGAGTATTGCCGTTAAGCTGTGTTCCCGCATATTCACGCACGCCTACAAGTCGGTCTGCAAGGTCATAGGTATATTTTGTACGGGTGTTTTTAAATAGGTCAATAACGTTTGAAACAAGACCTGTGTTACCGTAGTGCCTTGGCTATTTGAGGGGAACTATCGGTGAGAAACCCCACCGATAGCTTATTTTTCGTCAAGACACAGAACCGTCCCCTGTCTTTCTTGTCTCCCTGTCTCCCCTTGTCCTTACCATGTCTTACCGTTTGTCTTTTCAGTTATGTGAAATGAAATCGGAAATTACACAAGAGTTATTATTTGAATAAAATGATAACATATTAATGCTTTTTTTGCTTAAAGGGAGCAAAATATGTTGATTTGGGTTACATTTTAAAAACGAAGACGGTGCTTCTTGGGAACTGATAGAAATCAACTTAATAGTTATTGTTGGAAATATGCTCCATTCAAACAATTTGAAATTAATAATTGAAATGTGGTTTATATCCTCCCATTTAAGATTTAAACAAATGTTTTTTATCCCGTATTCGGAACAAACCACTAATTGAAATGCATTCTTAAATAGAGAAATAAGAATTACATTCATAAACGCATGTATTAATAATATGATTATGACATTTTGAAACGCTTTGTGCTCGTTGGATAAACAAAACAATATTAATGGAACCACTAATACTAATGTCGGTCCAAAAAAAGAATATATAACAAGGAATGGACTACTTAAACTTGTTGAATGCATTACAAACACCTCAAAACCACGAAACGATTGTTTTCCAAATATTTTTTGCTGTCTTAAATATATTAAACTCAAACTTTGTTTCAGTTATTCCAACCGTTGCGTGTAAGTCTGCACCCAAACCAATGCCAACACCAACACTTCCACCAACTAAATCCGGCTCATCAAGAGGTGATATTGCTTCTCCAGAGATTGATACTGGACCACATACTGGAAGTGAACCTCCTGCATTCAATGCTATCCCATTTAAACTATCAATGGTTTTAAATTTAGTGTATGAGTATGATTTTTCAAAACCTATAGAAGCCAAGCCAAATGTTCCGCCACTGCTTTTTTTAAAAACATCAGCTTTTGTAGTTTGCAAAGCAAAATTACCAGTTGAATCATATGCTAGAGCAAATGAGTAAGTTGCACCTCCAATTAAGAAAGCAGAAAAACTCCAGTTAACTGAAAATGTCCATTCTCCGAGCGGGTCAAATCCCATCACCGGATTATTATTACAATACGCAAACATATTGTATCCAAGTACGCCTTGCCCGGTAGAAACATACCCATCCGCATTAATAAACCTACAAATATTCGGGTCATAATAGCGAGATTGCAGATAATAGAATCCCGTCTCATTATCATAATAATAACCGCGGTATCTTATTGGGTTAATTGTGCCGATATCAATTCCGCTGGTGTCGGTTATATTGGTTATAACGCCCCACGGGTCGTATTCATAGGTAACAACCTTTACGCCGTTGCTGTTGTAAATACCAACAACATCGCCTTGTAGGTTAATGTCATAATAATAGTATGCACCGTTATAGACAAAACCAAACTTATTTCCGCTTTCATCATAAAGGAAAATTAATGTATCATCTTCGGTTGTTTGACCTAACAAAACACCATCGGCATAAATAAACTCGGTTAAAGTGCCGTTAACGTTTTTCGATGTTCGTATCCCGTCACCATCATAAGTGTATTGATACAAATTTTCTTGTTCTAAAATTTCAACAAGTTGACGCCCATTATCCCAATCCATTTGTTTCCAATCATAATACGATTGTGGATTGCCTATAGCATCATAGATGATAGTATTACCATTAAATGCTGTCAGCTTATCCGGCCAATTGGGGTCGGTATAACTGAAAGTTTTAACTGTATCATCCCATAAAACTGCGCTGGTTATATTACCATTATTATCATAGCTATAGGTATTAATGCCATCTTGTATTTCGTAAAGCACCAATTCGTTTTTAGAATTATACTGGTATTGACATTCTAAAGCGTCATTGGTTTGCACCATAATAATATTGCCATTAGCGTCATAAGTATACCGCTTGGTTTCACCATCAACCGTTACCGTTTCAACCAAGGCTGACGTACTATTCGCGCCGTGACCGCCTTGCTTATAGGTAAAGCTTTGGGTTTTGTTTATGCGAGATATCTTACGCTCGGTTAAACGGCCAAAGCCGTCATAAGCATATTCCAACCTGGTTGCACCGTTATACTCTACCGAATATACCGCATCAGGCATTTCACCGTCTTCTATATCGCCATAGTTATAGTTATAGCTTTGTGTACCAAGCGGTGAATCGTACTCAACTTCGGTCAGATAATTTGTTTTGTCCGCATAGGTATATTTAATGCTTTTTACAACGTTTGTATCGGTCAGCGACGCAGTACCATAAACCTCAACTTCAGCCAAACGCGATGAAAGGTCATAAATATATCTTGTCGTTTCGTTGGTGATATAATCCACCACAACGCCAAGGTTGCCGTTTGCATTATAATAATATTCAATGCGGTCAATATAATCGCCGTTATAATATTTATATTTTGTACGGCCCATATCGTCATATAAATAATTTATATATGCGCCGTTACCGTAACGCATTTCACATATTGTGCCATCACTGTTATACGTAATATCGGAAAGTAACGCTGTACCAACCTTAATTTCATCGGTTCGACCAAATGTATCATACACAAAATTATATACCGTACCGTTTAACACCTTAATTTGCGTTAATAAATCGTTAAGATAGGTGTAATTAACCGACATATTAATATATGTTCCGCGTTGAGATGTTACCGATTTTATGGAATTATCGGAGTTGTAGGTATAAACCGTTTCATTGCCTTCGGAGTCGATAACCTTGTTTAGCAAACCGCTTGTGGTGTTATAATCATATCGTATTACATTGCCAAAAGCATCGATGGTTTTCAATAGGTAATTATTATCTTCGGTATATTCTGCCATGGAGTTAATAAATTTTCCGCCGTTTGCGCTTTCAGTTACACTGTCGGCTTCATAAAAATACCACTTTTGCGCTTTATCAGCTGACGAATTGTTTGACTGAACAACCTGTATGCCGTCTTTTGCACCCGAAGTATTATCGGCCAACGCATCAAGGCATTTTGTGAAGTTGCTTGCACGGGTGTATATAGTAAACGTTCCGTCGGAATTTGGGATTATTTGATACTTTTGTGCGTTTGAAGTGTTGGGGTTATGAATAATCATACCCAAGTTATTTGTATCCGCGCCATTAGGAACATCCAAACGGAAGTTGGTATTAGAACTACCAAGATATACATCTATATTATAATATCCATCACTAGTTGCCGTCAAGGTCCATTTTTGATGTTTGTCATTCTTTTCAAAGGATTGACCCTGAATTTGCGCACGAATAGCTTCGCCCATTGCTGTTAAGGTCGTTCGGGTTTTAGCGTTAACAATGTAATATGTTTTACCCGCTTCAATTGCGCTTGCAATAGGCATTGACCATGTGGTCGCGCTTAAAGCGTTACCTGCGCTATCGTAAGTGAATTCTTCCATTATACCGTCTGATGAAAGCGCATATTTTAAAAGATTGTTTGTTTCATCATAGGTATAGCTATAATTAGTACCCGACGGGCTGAAAATTTTAGCAAGCTGATTATCATTATAAGCAAAGCTTGTTTCACTTGCTGCTAAATCTACACTGCTTATTACATTACCGTCATCATCATAAGTATAGGTCTGACCGTAATCTTCTTTGTAAAGATAGGGTAATGTGAAAACAGCAGTATTTTCATTATTACGGTAATCAATATCAAACCTAACTTGGTTATAATCCTTTGGGGCAACAATCGCACCCGAAGTAAACTGCCAATCATTGCAAAAGCTATTAAACGGTATTCTATGGCGCGAAGTTGTTCCGTCAGTATGCGTGAATAAAACGCTTATACCAAAAAGCCGCGCTGTGTCGGGCGCATCCTTTTGGGTGTTAGTTATTACTGAAAATGCTTTTGCCCAGGCGCCTGCGCTAAAGACATCACCCGCATTGCCTTGCATATTTAATGTTTGCGATGCATAATTTTGTGAATTTAAACCGCTTAATTTAATACCTTTTTCCGTGCTTTGCGGTGCGTAATTATCTGTTATTGCGGCAACTGTAGCATTGGTTGAATTTGACCAATTTGCTGTGCCGTCATTAAAATCGGTATTAGATAACAGGTTATATGAATTTGTGGTTTCGCCCTCTTCCAACTGAAAATCATCAAACCATATATACCCCGAGCTTAAGCAATCACTACCACCCATAAGGCATCTGATAGTGTCGCCTTCCTCAAAATAATTCGTTACACTTATACGTTCCCATTTTTCTGAACCTGTATAAATTTGGCCGCGTTCAACATAGTCAATTTCTTCGCCATCGACAATACGCGCCATTCGAATTGTTGCACCGCTACCGTCTAACGATATACCATCTGTGCTAACGTATGCTGAAAAGGTATAATAGCCGGTTTTTTCGGCAATATAATCATAATAAATATATGCGTATTCTTTATTCTCTCCGCTTGTATCATATCTAAAAATCCTATATGAGCCGCCGGTTATGTTATAATACTCACTATCATAATAATATTCCATTGTTTGTCCGGGTGTTTCATATTTGTTAAGCGTATAAGGACCGCTATCTAAACGGTGGGCATCTAAAAGGTTTGTAACACTTTTTTGTATTTTAGATTCACTGGTAATCTTATGGCTCTTACCACCAATACTTACGCCGTTAAAAACATAATTCTGCGCTTGGTCACCTTGTAAATTAATAATACCTGTTGTATGTCCAAATGTATCAAATTGATATTGATATTTGTAACTTATATCTTGATAATTTTCGTTTATTCTTGTCTCGTTATAAGAATAATAAAAATAATGTTGTTTTATAATGTCTACATATTTATCGTACCAATATATACAAAACGCCTTAGAATCATTGTATATTAAATCTAGTCGCTGACCATCAGGTCGATTGATTCTACTAATTAATCCCGTGTCCGAATATGCAAAAGTTGTTTTTGCGGAATTTTCATTTTCGTCAGGATAGATTATGGAAGTAAGTTGTTTTGCCGAATTATATGTGTATTTTACAACTTTTCCATCAGGTGCGGTAATTGATGACAGTATGCCCGAAGTATAAGCAAGTTGGTATATGCGACCCGCACCATCGGTTATCGTGGAAATATTACCAGACGAATTATAACTAATAATCGCAGCATTCCCAACAGCATCAGCAATTTTTGTCAATTTTCCTGCGCTGTTAAAATACATTTTATTTTTACCCTTATCGGTTATAACGTATCTTTCAGTTGTGCTTGAACTGTTAGTTGTCAAAGTATAACCCAATCCGTCCTCATCAATAACGGGCGAGGATGATGATTCTTGGTAAAAATAATGCTTTGTGCCATCTGCATCTACAAAATAAGGATGCGGCAAATTGCTGGGTGCTTGAATTGACATTTGATAATTTAATCGCCATCTGCCACCATAAGTGTCAACTACGTCATTTGAAGTGTTATAAACATGGCTAATTGAAACGGGCATACGGTTACCATCAATTCCATAGTCGGGCTGTGTAACAACCAAA
This sequence comes from Clostridia bacterium, assembly GCA_017623315.1. GTDB lineage: Bacteria > Bacillota > Clostridia > Oscillospirales > Acutalibacteraceae > UBA737. The sequence goes on from JAGAPJ010000135.1 coordinate 20,972, forward strand.
TTACCGCTATAATTATTTACGTAAGCCGTACCGTAACGACCAGCAGGAAGTGATGTATAGCTCCAATAATCCTCGAGACCCGTTGTATCGCGGTAAACTATTTCAATAAATTTTGAGGTTTTGCCGTGATATACACTATCGCTGGCATAATAAAACACTTTACTGTTACCTGTGGGGCTTAATTCGTCGTGTAATTTAAGCATTACGCCATAATTGGCATCATTTTCACTATGCCATCTGCTTACTAACTTTGTTATGTCATAACTGTCATACGTAAGTCCTGTATTACCTAAACTATTATTAGTATTAACATTTACATAATCAATAATAGTTGTATCAAAAGTTGGTTTATTACCCCACCAAGTTGTACCTTCGGCAAAACTAGATGTTAGTTCGTGCACATCAATTCTTATACCGTTATTACTTGTATATACGCTTGGTGTATAATGCACCATATCCAATTTTGCAGAAACTATTCTATCGGTTGGTTTAATTGCGGCAGGAATATCAAATTTAATATATGCACGCATGGTATATAGTGCACCGTTTGAAACCTTAGCAATACCAATATTTAATACATCCCAACCACCGCGAATGTCGCCACTGCCAATACCTGATGATACATAAGTATCACTAATAGCCGAACCAACTATTGTTTCAAATAATGTAGGGTCTAAATACACAGGATAAACGCGGCTCTTATCTGATAGCCACTCATAATCGGGTGCATATGTCAAATAGTATATGTCACCCTTTTTAATAAGCTCGGTTTTAATCGAATTTGTAAATTCGCCCACGCTATCAGCCATATATGGGCTTTCCATTCGATAAATTTGTGTACCTTCTTCATCAAAAAAGCTTACCGAATTATCATTATTAAGCACCGCATTATAAGCGGAGGTCAAAATTTCAAAAACAAAGGTTTCTTTTGTTTTCTTATTCAAGATAATTGTTTCCTTTAAAACATCACCCATTATGTCATATTGTACATCAATATCGGTTTTTATCTTGTTATACGCAACTCGACTGTTAACCTTATTTAAAACAGTTTTATCTATTGTTTCAACCTTTGTAGATGTAAGTTTTTTCATTTTTTTGTTAGTTGAACCAACAAGCTTAAATTTAACAAAACCGTTTTCAGTTAAATATTCAACATAACCATCGCTGAAGTTCTCAGGCAAGCTAATATTTGCTGAATTCGCCTTGTTTTTATAAATTTGTTTTTCTTCATCATATATTAATGTGTTATCAATATCTTCAAAATTGCCGTTTTTAAGATAGTGCACGTCGTGCGGATAAACACACGCTTTAATGCTTCCGTCACTCATACGGAAGTGTTTTGTATCGTTAGAACGCTTTTCTATAAGTTCGCCTAAAATATATGCGTCCTCATTTTGTTGTGTAATTTCCTCTTGTTGAGTATTATACTTTACTTCTGAACCGAAAATCTCCTCAGCAGATATCAGAGGAATATGTGTAACAACAAGTGCAATAGATAAAATAAAAGCTAATAAAATTTTAAATCTTTTTTTCACATAAATCTCTCCTTTTTTAGTTTTATTAAGAATTCTCATAATAAAACATTGGTAACACTTCCTTTCTTTTGATTAAAACGCTCTATTATGCGTCCATAAATACAACACATTTTAACAATAAAAAGGTGACCGATTTTTGTAATAATTAAAACACAATTAAACAGGTGACAAAATTCCCAATTTTGTCACCTGTTTTTCTTCGTGGAGTGTTGTATATGCGAGTGAAATAAAAGTACATATTTTAGGGGTTTTTGCAAAAGGAGTAATATTTATGTGCTTACACGTGTGCCCAATAAGCTATAGAGGTGTCGATATAAAGGAACTATAGCTTCCTTGTAAAAGTTGGCGAGCGCAATACATAAAAAGTTATATGTAATTCAACCCGAATTCTTTATCAAAAAATGAAATAAAAAATTGTCGAAATATGAAATGCGTTTCGTGGTAGTTTAATTATTTTAGTTATATAATTAGCTAAAGGTGAAGAAATGATTTTAGACGCTGAATTTATTGGCAATAACATTCGGGATATCCGCAAGGCTGCGAATAAATCGCAGGAAATGTTCGCTGAACAAATTGAAACATCAACACGTACAGTAAGTAATATTGAAAATGGTACTGTTATTCCTAGCTTACAGACAATAGCTAATATTTCTGAATGTTTTAATCGTTCTGTGGATTCTATAATACGAAAGGAAAAATAGCTTATGTCTCATACATATCGGTTAAACGAAACAACTGTAAAAGACAAAGATGGAATTGTTTATACATTTTACGGCATAGACGCTGTAAATGAAAAAGGAAAAATTGTTAAATCCTTTACAAAGATTTTCTACGAACGTTCAAGAGCCCAAGATTTGGTTACACTATGTAACGAGTGTGAATTATCTATAATACATCTTGCAAATGTAGTGGATGATGCGCTTTACGAACAGTCAATAGCATATTAAAAGAATCGTTGATAAACATAATTTTTAGTTATAAATCAATTCACCATTTTACAAGAAGATTTCAATTTAATCGAATGTGTGAACATAAAAAAATAAAGCCGCCAACTTAGACTATCGTCCAAATTGGCGGCTTACTGTTTATATTAGAGTTTTACCTTTACGGCAAATCCACCGCTAAAGAAGTAGGTGTTCATCCAATACTCGTTTGGTGGAGCATAGGGGGATCGAACCCCTGACCTCTTGACTGCCAGTCAAGCGCTCATCCCAGCTGAGCTAATGCCCCAATTACTAGTATATGTTAGCATATATTTTTAAGAATTTCAACCTTTATTTTAAAAATCAACTTGACAAAGCCGAAAAATCGGGTATAATAATCTTGTTAATTTAATATTGGGGCATCGCCAAGCGGTAAGGCAACGGACTCTGACTCCGTCATTCCTAGGTTCGAATCCTAGTGCCCCAGCCAAAAAAAGTACATCCTATCGGATGTACTTTTTTTATTTTATTCACATTTTAATATAGCTATGCCCTCAGCACCCTATATTACTTTGCCTTGCTTTCGCAATAAATACAACGATAAACGCGGTTTTCTTTATCGGTTAATTTGAAAATTTGGGGCAATTCCTGTTCGGTTGTGGTGATACACCTTGGGTTTTTACAGGTAATAACGTTTTCTAATTTTTCAGGAAGCGCAATACGCTTTTTCTCAACAATATTACCATCTTTGATGATATTTACAGTAATATCGGGGTCGATATAACCCAAAATGTCGGTGTTAACCTCGATATCAGCGTCAATTTTAATAATGTCCTTTTTGCCCATAAGCTTACTGGGTGCATTTTTAATGAACGCAACCGAGCAGTCAAGCTCGTCAAGCTTTAAAAGGGCGTAAATTTTCATACCAAGACCTGCGGTAATATGGTCAATAACAATGCCGTTTTTTATGGTATCAACTGTCATACTATTCTACCTCCAAAAGCATTAAAATTAATGCCATTCGCATAAATTTGCCATTTAAAACCTGCTTAAAGTAGCAAGCACGGGGGTCCTTATCAATGGCAACGCTAATTTCGTTTACACGGGGTAACGGATGAAGAACAGCCATTTTTTCTTTAGCAAGCTGCATTTTTTCGGGTGTTAAAATGTAGCTGTCGCGAAGGCGTAAATATTCCTCCTCGTTAAAGAAGCGTTCACCCTGAACACGTGTCATATAAAGTATGTCAAGCTGGGGCATAACCGATTCTAAATCGGTTGTTTCAACAATTTCAAAGTTATCCTTTTTAAGTGATTCCTTAACATAAGTCGGTAAACGCAATTCGTTAGGTGAAATAAGCACAAACTTAATGTTTTCATAACGGCGAAGCGCAGTTATAAGTGAGTGTACCGTTCTGCCAAACTTTAAGTCACCGCAAAAACCAACGGTAAGGTTGTCAAGGCGACCCATTTCACGCTTAATGGTAAGAAGGTCGGCCAAGGTTTGTGTGGGGTGGTTGTGACCGCCGTCACCTGCATTAATTACAGGTATACTTGCATTCATAGATGCAACCAAAGGCGCACCTTCTTTAGGGTGGCGCATTGCAATAATGTCAGCATAGCAGGAAACAACTTTTGCGGTGTCAGCAACACTTTCACCCTTTGAGGCAGAACTGCTTTTTGCTTCGGAAAAACCCAGCACATTACCGCCAAGCTCGTACATAGCGGCTTCAAAGCTAAGTCTTGTACGGGTTGAAGGCTCGAAAAACAAGGTTGCAAGCTTTTTGCCGTGACATTTTTCGGCATATTTTGCAGGATTATCAATAATATCATTTGCGGTAGCAAGTAATTCATCAATTTCCTTAACCGAAAGTTCGGCAATATCAATTAAACTTCTCATTATTATAATTCCTTTCCGAAATTATGCTTTTGCGCCGTTAACTTCTAAATACTTCTTAATTCTTTCAACGTTTTCAGCGTTCTTTTCGTCTTCTTCTAAATATTCGATAATGTCATATACGTCAACAACCGAATATACGGGGAAGCCAAATTCTTCGCCAACCTCAGCCATTGCAGATTTTTCGGTTTTGCCCTTTTCCTTACGGTCAACCATAACGAAAACTGCGGCTACTTTGCTGTCCTTTACTGACGACAAAATTTCCATACTTTCGCGGATAGCAGTACCTGCGGTGATAACGTCTTCAACAATAACAATGTCTTCACCCTGAGGCTTGTAGCCTACAAATACACCGCCTTCGCCATGGTCCTTTTCTTCCTTACGGTTAAAGAAAAACGGAACGTCTAAGCCTTGCTTTGATAATGCGCAAGCAACTGAAACGGCAATCGGAATACCCTTGTAAGCAGGGCCGTAAAGCACGGTTTTTTTGTTTCCAACCTTTTCAAAATAAGCTTTTGCGTAAAATTCACCCAATTTTGAAATTTGGTCACCTGTTTTAATGTCGCCTGCGTTTATAAAATAAGGAATTTTACGGCCTGATTTAGCAGTAAAATCACCAAACTTTAAAACACCTGCATTTTCTAAAAACTCAATAAACTCTCTCTTATAGCCTTCCATTTTTCTTCTCCTTTAATTTATCCAATAAATTCAGCACAGCATCTTTCATACGCTGCAACGGGGTCGGCTGCAGCGGTAATGGGGCGACCCACAACAATATAGTCACTACCAATTTCCTTAGCAGCGGCGGGTGTCATAACACGCTTTTGGTCGCCAATATCACCGTCGGCAAAGCGTACACCGGGGGTAACGGTAACAAAGTTTTTACCACAACGGTCGTGTACCTTGCCGGCTTCCAAAGGTGAGCAAACAACACCGTCAAGACCTGCCTTTGCAGCGTTTGCGGCATAGTGCATTACAACCTCGTCAATGGGCTGTTTAATTAAAAGGTCGTTTTCCATTGTTTCCTGGTCGGTAGAGGTAAGCTGGGTCACCGCAATTAAAATAGGGCGGGTGCCGTCTTCTCGTGTCAAACCTTCAAGTGCGGCGGTCATCATATTAACTGTACCTGCGGCGTGAAGGTTTGTCATATCAACGTCAAGGCGTGATAAAACCGCCATTGACTTTTTAACGGTGTTGGGGATATCGTGAAGCTTTAGGTCTAAAAAGATTTTATGTCCTCTTGCCTTGATTTCACGAACAATTTCGGGGCCTTCGGCATAGAAAAGCTCCATACCAATTTTAACAAAAGGCTTTCTGCCTGTGAATTTGTCCAAAAATTCTAAAACCTGTGCCTTACTTGCAAAATCGCAAGCAATAATTACGTCCTTACCCATTAGTGTGCGCCTCCTATAATTTCATTTAAGTCCTTAATTCCATATTTTTCCATTGTTTTAGGCAACATATTTATAATGTCACGGCAGGCAAAGGGGTTAACAAGATTTGCCGCACCCACCTGCACTGCAGTAGCGCCTGCAAGCATAAATTCAATAACGTCCTCGGCAGACTGTATACCTCCCATACCAACAATGGGGATTTTTACTGCATCGTAAACCTGATAAACCATTCTAACCGCTACCGGCTTAATGGCAGGACCGGAAAAACCGCCCATTTTGTTTGCAACAACAGGCTTTTTTGTTTTTAGGTTAATTTTCATACCTAACAAGGTGTTAATAAGGCTTATACCGTCAGCGCCCTCGGCTTCGCAAGCCTTGGCAATCTCCACAATGTCGGTAACATTTGGGGAAAGTTTTATAATTACAGGCTTGTCGGTAACCTTTTTAACCGCCTTGGTAACAGCCGCCGCATTTTCGGCACTTGTACCAAAGGCCAAGCCGCCGCCGTGTACGTTAGGACAGGAGATATTAACCTCAAACCAACCGATTTGGTCCTCGCCGTTTAGCTTTTCACAGGTGTAAACATAGTCGTCAATAGAAAAACCGCTAACATTTGCCATAACCTTTTTGTTAAAGCACTGCTTTAGCTTTGGTAATTCATTAGCAATTACAGCATCAACACCGGGGTTTTGAAGCCCTACCGAATTAATCATACCTGCTTCTACCTCGGCAATACGAGGTGTGGGATTGCCAAAACGGGCATCCTTAGTGGTGCCCTTAAACGAAAATGTGCCAAGGCGGTTTATATCGTAAAGGTCGGCAAATTCATAACCGAAGCCGAAGGTACCGCTTGCGGGAATTACGGGGTTGTCAAGTGTAATACCGCAAAGATTAACTTTAGTATTTACCATATAATTTCCTCCCTGTAAAGCACGGGGCCGTCCTTACAAATACGCTTGTTACCGTACTTTGTTTTACAGCTACAGCCCATACAAGCGCCAAAGCCACAGCCCATACGTTCTTCAAAACTATACTGACCGCTTGTCTTTGCAACCTTTTCAATTGCTTTAAACATGGGCATTGGGCCGCAGGTGAAGAAATAGTCGTAATCGTCACCCATAGCGTCGGTAACAAAGCCCTTAACGCCTGTGCTTCCGTCAACTGTAGTAATAATTACCTTAACGCCAAGCATTTCAAAAGCCTTGTCGTAAAATATTTCGCTTTTTGTGTTAAAGCCAAGTATAACGGTCGGCTCTTTGCCTAATTTTAAAAGCTCTTTACAAAGGTTATAAAGGGGCGGAATACCTACGCCACCACCAATTAAAAGCGGTTTTTGGCAAGGCACTTCGGGATTGAAGCCATTACCAAGCCCTGTAAGCAAATCAAGTGTTTCGCCCGCCTTCATTTTTGACATTTGTGCGGTGCCCTCGCCCACAACCTTGTAAATTAAGGTTATGGTTTTGTCATTATAGTCACACACCGAAATGGGACGGCGCAAAAACTTGCCGTCTAATTTAATGTTTACAAACTGACCCGGTGCAATAAGCGCCGAGGTGTCACCCTCAAGCACCATACTGTAAACCGTGTCGGTAAGCGCATAATTATAAAGAATTTTATAAATTCCCTGTTTTACCATAGTAGAATACCTCTTAATTAATGAAAGAATTTATATTCGTTTTCGCTTGCGAAAACACCTTAATTTTCATCCTTAATTTAAAACACAAAATGTGTTTTTATGCATCAATTGTAGAAATTGTAAGTGTGGTTTCTTCTAAAACATCCAAAAGTACGCGAACCGTGTCAAGCGCGGTGAAAATTGTCACGTTGCTTTCGGTAGCAAAGGCGCGAATTTGGCGGCCGTCGCTTTCCTGACCGCGAGATGCAATATCGCTTGTGTTAATAACGTAAGCGATATGACCTTGACGGATAGCGTCGCGGATTTCGTCGGGGTCTTCGTGTATTTTCTTAAGCACACGGGTGTTAATGCCGTTTTGCTTTAAGAATTTTGCAGTACCGCTTGTAGCCTCAATATTAAAGCCAAGGTTATAGAAGCGACGAACAAGGGGTAATGCCTCTTCCTTATCCTTATCAGCAATGGTAACAAACACGGTACCGTAATTTTGCACCTTCATACCGCTTGCCTGTAAAGCCTTTGAAAGCGCACGGTTTAATTTATCGTCGTAACCGATTGCTTCACCGGTTGACTTCATTTCGGGTGAAAGGTAAGCGTCAAGACCACGGATTTTATTGAATGAGAACACAGGCACCTTAACGTACCAACGCTTCTTTTCTTCGGGGTAAAGGTCAAAAATGCCCTGTTCCTTTAAGGTTTTACCTAAAATAACCTCGGTAGCAATATCAGCAAGGCTATAGCCTGTTGCTTTTGAAAGGAAAGGAACGGTACGTGATGAACGGGGGTTAACCTCGATAATATATACGTTTTCGTTTTCGTCAACAATAAACTGTATGTTGTAAAGACCAACAATGCCAATGCCCAGACCCAATTTTTTAGCGTACTGTAAAATTATGCCCTTTACCTTGTCGGAAATACTGAAGGCGGGATAAACGCTTATCGAGTCACCGCTGTGGATACCTGTACGTTCAACAAGCTCCATAATACCAGGCACAAACACGTTTACGCCGTCGCAAATTGCGTCAACCTCAACCTCCTTACCCTGAATATATTTGTCAACCAAAACAGGACGGTCTTCGTCAATTTCAACCGCAGTTTTAAGGTATTTGCGAAGCTGTTCCTCGTCAGCAACGATTTGCATTGCACGGCCACCCAATACGAATGAGGGGCGAACAAGCACGGGGTAACCGATTTCAGCAGCGGCTTTAATACCGTCTTCGATTTTGGTAACCGCCTTGCCTTGAGGTTGGGGAATGTTAAGCTCTTCTAATATCTTTTCAAAGCTGTCACGGTTTTCGGCACGTTCAATAGCATCGCAGTCGGTACCGATAATTTTAACACCACGGTCACGAAGAGGCTCGGCAAGGTTAATTGCGGTTTGACCTCCTAATGATGCAATTACACCGTCAGGCTGTTCGAAATCGATAATGTTCATTACGTCCTCTGGGGTTAGAGGCTCGAAATAAAGCTTGTCGGCTGTGGTATAGTCGGTCGAAACGGTTTCGGGGTTGTTGTTAATAATAATTGCTTCATAGCCCGAATTTTTAATGGTGGTTACAGCATGAACGGTTGAATAGTCAAATTCAACACCCTGACCGATACGTATAGGACCTGCGCCCAAAACAACAATCTTCTTTTTATCGGTTAAAATTGAGGTGTTTTCACCATTATATGAAGAATAGAAGTAAGGAATATATGCGCCTGTGTGGCAGGTGTCAACCATTCTGAAAACAGGTAAAAGCTTGTTTTCTTTACGGAACTTGTAAACCTCAATTTCGGTGCAGTCCCACATACGAGCAACGTATTTATCAGAAAAGCCCATTTTCTTTGCGCTTTTAAGAATTTCTAAATTAAACGCATTATTTTTAAGGGTTTGCTCCATATCTATAATATGCTTAATAGCTTCAAGGAAGAAGGAAGTAATTTTTGTAATGTTATGAATTTCCTCAACGGTTGCGCCGCGGTATAAAAGCTCGGCAATTGCGAAGAGGTTATCGTCACGGAATTCACTGATATATGTGCGTAATTCATCATCACTCATATTGTCAAACTTGTGGTGGTAAAGGTGGTTTACACCAATTTCAAGTGAACGTGTACCCTTTAAAAGTGATTCCTCTAAGGTAGAGCCAATGCCCATTACCTCACCTGTTGCCTTCATTTGAGTGCCAAGCACGTTTGAAGCGGTGTTGAATTTATCAAATGGGAAACGGGGTAATTTTGCAATTACGTAATCAAGCTGAGGCTCGAATGAAGCGTTTGTATTTGCAATTTTAATTTCGTCAAGGGTCATACCAACTGCAATTTTAGCGGTAACACGCGCAATGGGGTAACCGCTTGCCTTTGAAGCCAAAGCAGATGAACGTGAAACACGGGGGTTAACTTCAATTAAATAATATTCGCTGCTGTCAGGGTTAAGTGCAAACTGTACGTTACAGCCACCTTCAATTTTAAGTTCGCGAATAATTTTAATTGCGCTGTCGTTAAGCATTTTAAGGTCGTGATCGTTTAAGGTCATAATGGGGGCAACAACGATAGAGTCACCTGTATGCACGCCAACAGGGTCGATATTTTCCATACCGCAAATGGTAATTGCCTTATCGTTACCGTCGCGCATAACCTCAAATTCAATTTCCTTATAGCCTTTAACACTTTTTTCAATTAAAACCTGATGCACGGGGGATAACTTAAATGCGTTAAGACCAACCTCGATAAGCTCTTCTTCGTTATATGCAAAGCCGCCGCCTGTACCGCCCAAGGTAAATGCAGGGCGCAATACAACAGGGTAGCCGATTTCCTGTGCAGCCTTTTTAGCTTCTTCAAGGCTATAGGTAATTTGTGAGGGAATTGTAGGCTCACCAATTGACTGGCAAAGTTCCTTAAACATTTCACGGTCTTCAGCACGCTGAATACTTTCACTGCAGGTACCAAGCAGTTCAACGCCACATTCCTTTAAAATGCCCTTTTCTTCAAGTTGCATTGCAAGGTTAAGACCTGTTTGACCACCGATACCGGGAACAATAGCATCTGGACGTTCGTAGCGTATAACCTTTGCCACAAATTCAAGTGTCAAGGGCTCCATATAAACCTTGTCAGCAATTGTGGTGTCGGTCATAATGGTAGCGGGGTTCGAGTTGCAAAGCACAACCTCGTAGCCCTCTTCCTTAAGTGCAAGACAGGCCTGTGTGCCTGCATAGTCAAATTCGGCCGCCTGACCTATAACAATAGGACCCGAACCGATGATTAAAATTTTCTTTAAGTCTTTTCTTTTTGCCATAATTATTCCCCCAATTTATTCTTTACAATATACAACCTTACCGTTAAATTCGGTAAGTAGACATTCACCGTACAGCTTCATATTTTCAAAAGGCGTTGCTTTGCCAAGCGATAAAAAGCTGTCGGGATTAACTGTTATTTCTTTATCTAAATCCCACACGGTTATACCGCTTTGTTTAAGTCCAAAACGTTCGCGCGGGTTTATTGCCATAATTTCAACCAGCTTTTCGAGTGTTATTATGCCCGTTTTTACAAGGTGAGTATACATTACCTGAAAAGCGGTTTCTATACCAACCACACCAAAGGCGCTTTTTTCTAAACCCTTCGACTTTTCCTCAGCGCTGTGGGGCGCATGGTCGGTTGCTATCATATCAATTGTGCCGTCCTTAATACCCTCGATTAAAGCCAAGCGGTCAGCCTCGCTTCTAATAGGCGGGTTCATTTTAAAGCGACCCTCTTCCTTTAAATCCATATCATTAAACACAAGGTAATGCGGCGCGGTTTCACAGGTAACGTCCACACCGTCGGCTTTTGCTTTTCTTATTAATTCCACACTTTCTTTAGTGGAAATGTGGCACACGTGGTATTTACAGCCCGTTTCTTTAGCTAGGCGTAAATCCCTTTCAATCGGTACCCATTCGCTTTCACTGCATATACCCCTGTGACCGTGCATTTTTGCATATTCACCGTCGTGTATATAACCGCCGCGAAGCAGTGAATTTTCTTCGCAGTGGGCGACAATCATTTTACCTAATGTTTTGGCATTTACCATAGCCTGCCGCATTAATTCTTCACTTTGTACGCCCCGTCCGTCGTCCGAAAAGGCAATAGCGTGTGAAAGCTTTTCAAAGTCGGTTAATTCTTCACCTTTTTGCCCTATTGTAATTGAGGCATAAGGGTGAACGTTAATTACTGCGTCACGTTTTATAATTTCTAACTGCTTTTCTAAATTTTCTTCACTGTCGGGCACGGGATTAAGGTTTGGCATTGTTAAAACGTCGGTATAACCACCGTGAGCCGAGGCGCGACTACCTGCAAAAATTGTTTCTTTATATGAAAAACCCGGCTCTCGTAAATGTACGTGTACATCACAAAAAGCCGGTAAAACAACAATATTGTTAAAATTGGAAATAGTAACGCCTTTTGGGAAAGAAAAGTCCTGTAAAACGAATTGTTTATTCATATAAACCATTGCGTTTTTAACTGTCACAGAAAACACTCCCTAAAAGTTGCCAAATTTCAATATATTTTATCATACTATATGTTTATTGTCAAGAAAATTGAAGTTAAATTAAAGAAATAAATTGTAAATTTTATAACTTTGTGTTACAATGATACAAACCTATAAAATAAGGAGAAATGAACGTGTCATTTCCGCTTGATAAAATCAGAAATTTTTGTATAGTTGCTCACATTGACCACGGCAAGTCCACCTTGGCTGACCGCTTACTTGAGCATACCCAGTCGGTCGCAAGTCGCGATATGGAGGAACAAATTCTTGACAGTATGGATTTGGAGCGCGAACGCGGTATTACCATTAAAGCCCACGCTGTCACCCTTTATTATGATGCCAAAGACGGCGAGCGTTATGAACTAAATTTAATTGATACCCCCGGTCACGTTGACTTTAACTATGAGGTTTCACGCTCACTTGCCGCTTGCGAGGGTGCAGTGCTTATAGTAGATGCAAGTCAGGGCATTGAAGCCCAAACCCTTGCCAACACCTATTTGGCAGTTGACCACGGGCTTGAAATTTTGCCTGTTATTAATAAAATTGACCTACCTTCTGCCGAGCCTGAAAGGGTTAAAGGCGAAATTGAGGATATTATTGGCATCCCCGCTGATAATGCCCCCTTGATTTCAGCTAAAACAGGCATTAATATTGAAGAAGTTCTTGAAAAAATTGTTACCGAAATTCCCGCACCAAAGGGCGACCGTGCGGCTCCCCTTTCTGCCCTTATTTTCGACTCGTATTATGACCCATATAAAGGTGTTATAGTATATTTCCGTGTAGTCAGCGGTAAAATTAAAAGCGGTGACGTTATAAAAATGATGGCAACAGGCGCACAGTTTGACATTGTTGAGCTTGGCCGAAAACGCGCAACCTCGCTTGAGCCATGCGATGTTTTAGAAGCGGGAGAGGTTGGTTATTTAGCCGCTTCAATTAAGACAGTCAGCGAAGCACGTGTTGGTGACACTATTACCTTGGCTGATAACCCCACACCCGAAGCGCTTGAAGGCTACCGCAAAGTTAACCCCGTGGTTTTCTGCGGTATCTACCCCGCCGACGGCGCAAAATATCCCGACCTTAGAGATGCACTTGACAAGCTTCAATTAAACGATGCTTCCCTTTTGTTTGAGCCTGAATCCTCTAACGCTTTAGGCTTTGGCTTCCGTTGCGGCTTCTTAGGGTTATTGCATATGGAAATTATACAGGAACGACTTGAACGTGAGTATAATTTAGACCTTGTAACCACCGCGCCCAGCGTTGAATATAAGTTCGTTTTATCCACAGGTGAAACCGTAACGGTGGATAACCCCACCAACTACCCCGACCCCGCAATTATTGTTGACGCGCTTGAGCCTGTGGCTGACGTTCATATTTATTCACCAAGCAGCTACGTTGGTACAATTATGCAGCTTTGTGAGGAACGCCGCGGCGTTTACACCGATATGAAATATATGGGCGACCGTGTAGACATTCATTACATTATGCCAATGGGCGAAATTGTTTATGACTTCTTTGATGCTTTAAAATCGCGCACAAAAGGTTATGCCAGCTATGACTATGAAATGAAGGGCTATGAAAAGTCAAAGCTTGTAAAATTGGACGTTTTACTTGCGGGAGATATGGTAGATGCGCTTTCATTTATTGTTCACAGTGACAACGCCTACGCCCGTGCTCGTAAAATTGCCGAAAAGCTAAAGGAATTTATTCCCCGTCAGCTCTTCGAAGTGCCTGTTCAGGTTGCGGTTTCGGGCAAGGTTATTGCGCGTGAAACGGTCAAAGCGATGCGTAAAGACGTGCTTGCAAAGTGCTATGGCGGTGACATTACCCGTAAAAAGAAGCTTTTGGAAAAGCAAAAAGAGGGTAAAAAGCGTATGCGCCGCTTAGGTAGCGTTGAAGTACCGCAGGAAGCCTTTATGGCAGTGCTAAAATTAGATGAATAGGTGATAAAATGGCTAAAAGAACTAAACGACAACAGGCAATTTTACGCCGTAATTTATTTTTAGGCAGCGTAAGCCTTGTGCTTATCGCCGCTATCGTGCTTATTGTTTGGATAGTTGCATCAGGTCTTGGGGACGGTGATAATAAAGGTAGTAACAGCCCAAACCCCTCTACCCCAAGTCAAACACTGTCAACTAACGACACTTCAAACGACAACGAAAGTAAAAAACCGATACCAAGCACCCCTGCACCCATACAGATTGGTGAATTTAAAGGTGACGCAAACTTTACCAAAACAATCTTGGTGAACAACAAAAACCCCTTGCCTGCAAATCACAACTATAAAGAAAATATAATAGTTTTTCCAAACGAATATAAGTGGTATTCGCAGGATGCAGTCTACCGTAAAATTGATGCGGACATTTGGCCTTATCTTAAAGCAATGATAGATGCTTGCCGTGCCGATATTGGCGAAAAGGAAATTGGCATTATTTCGGCTTGGCGTGATTACGGCACACAAAAAACACTTTATGACGCACAGATTAAAAAATGGAAGGATAAGGGCTATTCACAGGCCGACGCTGAAAAAGAAGCGGCTTCCCGCGTGGCTATTCCCGGCACAAGTGAGCATCACACAGGCTTGGCGGTTGACTTTAATAGCACAAATCAGTCATTTGAAAACACAAAGGCTTTTAAATGGCTTAAGGAAAACGCCCAAGATTACGGCTTTATAATGCGTTATCCCAGCGATAAAATGGATATAACAGGCGGCATTATTTACGAGCCGTGGCATTGGCGCTTCGTTGGCATTAACATTGCCAAGGAAATGAAAGAGCTTGGTATGTGTTATGAAGAATATTGCGGATATAAAGGCATAGGCGAATATGTATATTAAATTTTAAGCGACGGGTTATCCGTCGCTTTTTTACGTTCAAATTATAGCTTGTAGGGATGTTAAATTTGTATAACATTGGCTCCCTCTCGGAGGAAGGCTTTCGGGCGATTCGTGAATCTCCCCTACGAAATATACAATTTAATTATTCCATAATTCCGAATTACGCATTACGAATTCCGAATTTTGCTTCAGCAATAAACCCTAATTTATTTATGAATTTATTAAAAAATTCAAGCCATAATATACCACAAGAGGTGATTTTTTTGGCGGGACGTATCAGCGATTATAAAAATTTATATATTTCGGAAAGCCTAGAAAAAAATATATTGACCTTTAAGGAAATTTTTAAAAACGACGTCACTTTTAGAATAAAGCATATTTGCGCCCGTAAAACCGTACCATTTGACGCAGCGCTGCTTTACATTGACGGTATGGTCGATTCAACCCAAATTAACGAGGCGGTAATTGAGCCGCTTTTGGAAATGGACATAATAAGCGACTTTAAAAATTTGGCGGAATATGTCGAAAAACAGCTTATTTTTGCAAGGGACGTAAAGGTCAAAACCGAAATCGCCCAAATGCTAGAAGGTATTTTATACGGCGAAGCGCTTTTGCTTATAAACGGAAGTTCGGACGCCTTAATGCTTGACGTTAAAGGCTTTCGCACCCGTGGGATAAGCGAGCCCGAAAATGAACGCATAACCGAAGGTCCGCGTGAAGGCTTTGAAGAAGCGGCGCTTTTAAATTTGGCAATGCTAAGACGAAAGCTTGGGACACCCGATTTGTGTATAGAACTTAACCGTATAGGCGGTCGTACCAATACCGCTGTTTTTGTTTGTTATTTGGGTACACTTGTAAACCGCAAAATCCTGCGAAAGATTAACGAAAGCCTTAAAAGTATTGATATTGACGGCGTTTTGGACGTCAATTATATCATAGAACAAATTTCACCCCACCCATTTTCGCTATTCAAAACTGCAGGCAAAACCGAACGCCCCGATGTTATTGCGTCACGGCTTTTAGAGGGGAGAATTGCCATTATTGTTGACGGCACACCAATGGTTATGACCCTGCCCTATTTATTTTGTGAAAATTTTCAATCGGACGAGGATTATTACCAAACCTTTTTGCTTGGAAGCTTTGGCAGAATGATAAGGTACTTTTGCTTTGCAATTTCAATTTTTGTGCCTGCGCTTTTTGTGGCAATAACCACACTACACCCCGAATTTTTACCCACAAGCTTTTTAATAACAGTTATGCAGCAACGCACTGCAGTGCCTTTTTCGATAGTAGCCGAAACCTTGGGTATGATTTTAATTTTTGAAATTTTAAAGGAAACAGGGGTACGAATGCCACAAAACATTGGCCCTGCCCTTTCAATTGTCGGCGGTCTGGTTGTGGGACAAGCGGCAGTTGAAGCTAAAATAATAAGCGCACCCACCCTTATTGTTGTCGCCCTTTCAGGTATAGCGGGGCTTATGCTTCCACGACTTCGCGCGGCGGTGTTTTATTTTAGAATAATTTTTGTAATTTTAGCTTCCCTTTGGGGACTTTACGGTTTGTTTTGCGGTGTAATTTTAATGGTTATGTATATTATTGCAATAAAAAGCTATGAAACCGACTACACCGTAACCCTAAACCGCATAAGCCTGCAGTCTTTTAAAGACTCGGTTTGGCGCGCACCTTGGCGATTAATGAAAACCCGCCCGTTTTTTAACAAAAATATTATAAGGCAGCGAAAAAAATGAAAAAACTGTTTATTTTACTTTTATTACCCCTGTTTTTTTGCAGTTGCAGACAAAAACCGCAAGAATATTTAATAACCGCCATTGGTGCAGATTATGACGGCGGACTTTACACCCTTTATTTTGAAGCGGTAATTGCCAACACCGAGGAGGAGGGGCAAAAACGGGAAATTATTACTGCTAAGGGTCGCACCCTTTTAGAAACGGTTGAAAATATTGAAAAGCAGGCAACCTTGCCGCTTTTAACCTCACATTGTGGGGTGGTAGCGGTTGGGAAAGGCATAACTCGCACCAAGCTTTTGGGAATTATGCGTTACTGTAAAGAAAACCGCGATATACCCTTATCAATACAGTTTATTAAAACCGACAACCCCGAAAAGCTTTTAAAAACCGAGCCAATTTCTTCTATAAGCGTAGGGTATGATTTAGTAAGTATTATGCAAAAAAGCAACAAAAAGCTTAGTAACCGCCTTTTTGAAATTTATAAAAGCCAAAGCCCCGTTTTACCCAAATTAACGCTAACTGAAAAGGGGTATTATTTTGACTGAATCAAAGCCATTTTCACACCATTTTGTGTGGCTTTCTACTCTTTTTATTTTAGGCAGCAGTATTATAAATCTGCCCCTCAAGAATGCCGATAAATTAACATTTTTAGGGTTTGTAATTGCCTTTTTACTGTCGCTTTTGCTTGTTTTCGCTGTGTATAAATTTGCTTTTTTAAAATACCCAATTATGCTTTTGGCATTTTATTTTGTGGGCGAAACCTTAATTGTGTTTTTGCAGTTTATAAGCAAAACGCTGTTAAGTAATAAACAAAATTTTTGGGTGCTAGTGATTTTTATACTTCCGCTTATTTATTTTTGCTTTAGAAAAACAACCGAAATTTTAAACTTTTCACTTATAAGCGGCGTGGTTTGCGGGTTGCTTTTAATATTTTTCTTTTTTACTACCCTTAAGGATTTTAACCTTAAAAACATTTATATTTATTCATTTCCAAACATTAAAAACCTTTTTAATCAAGCTTTACCCTATATAAAGTCGGTAACCTTACCCACCGTGGTTTTAGCCCTTTATGCCAAACAGCACAAAACCACCAAAACCGTTGCAATTACAAGTGTTTGTGTGGGTAACTCTTTTTTGCTTATATGCATTTTTAATTCGGTTTTGCTTTTCGGCGCCGAAATGGCGGGCAAATTTAATTACCCCTATGCAATGGCAATAAGCACCGTTACCTTTGGTAATTTGTTTTCCCGACTTGACGGTTTTTCATATTTTATTTATTTTGTAACCGCACTTATAAAGATAACAGTTTGTGTAAAGGTGATTCAAAAGGAAATTGGGGTTTATCGCTTACGCGAAATTCGGAATTCGTAATGATTGTACAAATTAAATTGCATATTCGTAGGGGCGAACTGTGTTCGCCCGCAAGCCTTCCCCAGCGGTTATTTCCCTGTTAGGAGAAATGTCGCATAGCGACAAAAGGGTTCCTGTTTTCGGAGAAAAAAGGTGGCGCCGTTAGGCGACGGATGAGGAGAGCATTAAAGCACTTTCGTAACAATATTCTCCTCATCCACCAACCTTGCGGTTGGTCTGACGGACTCGTCTCTCTCTGTCACTTCGTGACATCTCTCTCGCACTGCGAAAGAGTCTTCCCCTTCTCCGCTGGAGAAGGCTTAAATTTATTACTCCAACCGAAAAAGCAACGGAACACCACGCAGGTTATTTCCTACGCGGTGCAACCAATCTAACCGAGCGATAAACTATAATTTAAAGCATACAAAAACCGCAGTGAAAAACACTGCGGTTAATTTTAAAATGTAAAATTAAATAAATGCTTCAGGGTCAACCTTATAGGTGCCGTTTGCAAGCTTTACAATGTCGTACCAAGCAAGAATTGAACCAACTATTCCGCAAAGAAGTGAGCCTGCAATTCGAAGTATTGCCTTTTTTGTTTCGCCCATGGCAAAATTATGTATACCAAAAGCACCACAGAAAATTGCAATTAGAATAATAATAATTTTATTTTCACCTGAAAACCAATTAATTTCCTTTTTTACAGCCGCGCCACATTCGTCACAAAAGGCTGCGCCTTCCATAATTTCTTTACCGCATTTTTCACAAAACATAGATAAAATCCACCTTTCATAATTTATATATTAATTATACTAATAAAAAATACCACTGTCAACAAAAAACAAAAAGCCTTTCCCTATTGGGAAAGGCAATTGTTTAATAGTTTTTTACTATTAAGCGGGGATACCCTTTGTGATGGTGCCCTTCTTTTCTTCGAACTCTTCATCAGTCATCTTGAAGATTTCAATAGCAAGAATGATACCCATAATGCCGTTGATGAAACCAATGATGCCGCAAGTAACGAAGTTAAGAACGATTCTTAAAATACCGCTTTTAGCATTACCCTGAATGAAGCAAGGCACACCAAGTGCATTGAAGAGAAGAGTAAGAATGCCGAATGTAGTCTTATTCACGAGATAACCCCCCTTAAAAATTTATTTATTTTATTATAAAACTGTTTTAATAAATTGTCAACACAAAATCCCGCTTTTTTCGACAATTTGTATAAAAAAACCACAAAACCCATACATTTTTTATGCACAAAATACTATGTATTGTATTGTTTTAGCGATTTAAAGCGAAATTTGTAAAAAATGGTCTTGGGCGTGCCACCCGTTTTCGTGACACGCCCAAGTATGTTTTCAAATAGCGGTGTCGTTTTAAACGACCTGCGGTACGGTTGAACCTTTGCCCAACCCAGAAGCTGATGGCCATCAGCCACCGTATTTGTCTAATTAATTATATGATAAACTAATTAAATAAATACTAAGAAATTGTTAAGAAATTATAAATTATATATTTGTCGTCAATCCATGACTTAACTATTATAAAAAAGCACCCAATGGGTGCTTTTTCTATCCACAAAAGCGGGTGGTTATTTGTTTTCGGCAGTCCTTTGGGGAATATTCCCACTCGCTGATAATATCATCTGTATTATAATATTTAATTTTAGGAATATAATTAGATTCAAAGCTGTCAATAATTATTAGCTTAATTTTCATTTTATCCTTTAAAATGCTTTTAATAAACACGCTTGCCTGCTGACCGACCTGTACGTTGTCGCGTGGCTCAGCAAGACCTGCAAGGTTGGGGGTAATTTCTACAAAAATTCCATAATCCTCAACACTTCTTACAACACCTGTTACGGTTTGCCCTGCTGTAAATTCACGGGCGTTTTCTTCCCAAGTGCCTAAAAGTTCTTTGTGCGAAAGAGTAATTTTTCCATCTGCGGCAATGCTTTTTATAACCGCTTTAATGTTGTCACCAACTTGGAAGCGGTCTTTCGGGTGGGAAATACGTGAAACCGAAATAGCATCAATCGGCAAAAGTGCAATATTACCACAGCCAATGTCACAAAATGCGCCGAATGATTCAAGATGGGTTACAACCGCATTTACTACGCAACCTGTTTTATATTCACTTTCTATATAGCTTTTGCAAAGCATTTGCGCCTTTTTGCGCGACAAAACAGCGTATAAATCGCCCTTGCTGTCACTTTTAATTTCGCTTATAACAAAGCAAACCGGCTTACCAACACGAGAGATTAAAGCAATATCACGGGTTGCACCGCTTTCAATGCCAATTGCCCCTTCGTTTCGGGGAATTATGCCGCGCATACATCCAAGATTAACTATTAAATTATGGTCGGTGTCACACATAAGCACCGCCGCTTCAAGCACTAGTCCCCTAACCTGCGCGTCTAATAGCGCCGCGGGGGATAACATATGCTTTTTGTTTTCCTGTTTGTTGTAAAGTGTACCTTCGGGGTAAAATCCGTTCATTTAACTGTCACCTTTCTTTTTTTATCTCAGTTAATACGATTATATTCCCCCGCATGTAAAAAAATGATAGAAAAATGACAGGTTTTAAAAATATTTTTTAAACACAAAACACCGAGAAATTAATCTCGGTGTTTGTATTTTACTGCTTTAATTATTTAACAATATCGCCTACGCCATTTAAAATATATTTAGGGCGGTATGGATAACGGTCAATATCATCAATTGAGGTAACGCCCGAAAGCACAAGCACGGTATCTATGTTTGATTCAATGCCCGCAATAATGTCAGTATCCATTCTGTCACCCACAAATGCAATATCCTGACTGTGACAGCCAAGCTTTTTAAGACCGTGACGAAGCATCAAGGGGTTAGGCTTGCCCACAAAATATGCCTTTTTGCCTGTTGCAATTTCAATTGGGGCAATAAGCGCGCCTGTTGCAGGCATAATACCTTTTTCAGTCGGACCTGTAATGTCGGGGTTAGTACCGATAAGCTTTGCGCCCCGAAGCACGAGATTGACCGCCTTTTCAATTTTTTCAAAGCTGTAGGTACTTGTTTCACCAACAATTACGTAATCGGGGTTTACGTCATTCATATAAATTCCCTTATCATAAAGCGCCTTTGTTAAAGCGGCTTCACCGATAACGTAGGCGGTAGCGTCAGGCTTTTGACTTGCCAAAAACGAAGCGGTCGCCATTGCACTGGTGTAAAAATGGTCGGGCGAAACCGCAAGACCCATTCTTTCAAGCTTCATACTTAATTCGTGCGGTGTTCTTTCAGAGCTGTTTGTCAAAAAAACAAATTTTTTGTCGTTTTCCTGCATCCAGCTTATAAATTCGGGCACACCCTCTAAAATGCGGTTGCCGTGGTATATAACACCGTCCATATCGCAAATAAAACCAATTTTATTTCTAATTGCTTCCATAACAAATTCTCCTTAAAGCTGTTATTAAATATATTGTAACACACTTTTTTCAAAAAATCTACAATAGATATAAATTGGGGTTTAGCGCTTACGCGAAATTCGGAATTCGTAATGTGTAATTCGGAATTAAAGTACAAATTAGATTGCATATTCGTAGGGGCGAACTGTGTTCGCCCGCAAGCCCTCCCCAGCGGAGAAGGCTTAAATTCTACAATTAAACTCCCCGATAAACTTTAATTTGAAATATTATTTACAACATTTCCTCATTATAAATTGCTCTTTCCCCGCCGATGAATTTCGGGCGGGTGCGGGCGGCTATTACTAATGCCTCACCTATTTTATTATTCTCTAAGCGCAACGGCACGGCAACCCTTTTTAGATGCATACCGATTAAAGTAAAGCCAATATCAATGCCTGCATCAGCCTTAATTTCTTCAACTGCTATAGGTTCTTCAAATTTATTATAAGCCTGTGTTGCAAGCGAACCACCCGCTTTGGACTGCGGCACAACATTTACCACCTCAGCAAAGGGTAATGCCTCACGTTCGGTAATAATTGCACGGTTTAAATGCTCACAGCACTGAATTGCAAGATATACTTGCTTATCTTGTGCAAAGTCATAGAGCGCATCGAAAATTTCACCCGCAACCTCAAAATTTGAATTTGTACCTATTTTACTGCCTACAACCTCACTTGTAGAGCAACCCACAACCAAAATACTGCCCTCTTTTAAATTGGCTTTTTCATAAAGCTCGGTTATTACAGCTTTTGCTTCTTCATATATACTCATGCTAATCACCTTAATTAATTTTATAAAATATTATACTTTTATTTACAACATAAATCAAGTATATTAACTTATAAATTATACTTGAAAAATTCGGCAAAATATGGTATTATATTTTTTTGTAAGGGAGTAGTCAACACGTAAGCAAACATATATAATTTTAACCCTTGCTTAACGTGTTACGAAGTTCAACACCCGGAATTTTTCCTGGCTTCGTATTAAATGACAAGACTTATCTGTCTAAAGCGGATAGGTCTTTATTTTTTTAGTATATATTTATCCGCACAATAAATACTATTTTTAAAAAAGGAGCAAACCGAAAATGAAGTATTACCTTCAAAAAATTGAGGATGTCTTCAGTCACATTGGCAGTAGTGTCAACGGTCTAAGTTCATCCGAAGCAGATGCCCGTTTAGAAAAGTACGGTAAAAACAAGCTTGACGAAGGCAAAAAGAAAACTATGTTTCAGCGTGTTTTGGAACAGCTTTCCGACCCGATGATAATTATTCTTATTGTTGCGGCTGTTGTTTCAGCTATTACCGAATGGATTGAAGCAGGACACATCGGCATTCCTACCGACACCATTATCATTATGATAGTTGTTGTCATTAACACCGTTTTAGGCGTTGTACAGGAAAGCAAGGCTGAAGCCGCTATTGAAGCGTTGCAGGAAATGAGTGCCGCTACCTCAAAAGTACTTCGCGACGGCAAAATCGTATCTGTTAGAAGTGAAGACCTTGTTATTGGCGACGTTGTTATTTTAGAAGCAGGCGACGCTGTTCCCGCAGACTGCCGTATTTTCGAATGTGCTAGTATGAAAATTGAAGAAGCCGCACTTACGGGTGAATCTGTTCCTGTTGATAAGCTAATAGCTGTTTTAAACGGTGGCGAAAAGGACGACGTTCCTCTTGGTGACCGCAAAAATATGGCTTATATGGGCTCGACCGTTGTTTACGGTCGTGGCAAAGCAGTTGTTGTAGCGACTGGTATGGATACCGAAATGGGTAAAATTGCCAACGCTATCGCACAAGCCGAAGAAGGTCAAACCCCTCTTCAAATCAAGCTTTCACAGCTTTCAAAAATTCTTACCTTCTTAGTGCTCGGTATTTGTGTAGTACTTCTTGGATTCCAGGTAATTACCGCACTTTTAGGCACAGGTCTTACCTTTAACGTTTTCCTTGAAAGCTTTATGGTTGCCGTTTCCTTGGCAGTTGCCGCTATTCCCGAAGGCTTAGCAGCAGTTGTTACCATCGTGCTTTCTATCGGCGTTACCAATATGTCTAAGAAAAACGCTATTATCCGCAAGCTTACCGCTGTTGAAACTCTTGGTTGTGCGCAAATTATTTGCTCCGACAAAACAGGTACCTTAACCCAAAATAAAATGACCGTTGTTGACCACTATGGCGACAATGAAGAATTAATTGCAAAGGCAATGGCACTTTGCTGTGACGCTGAAATCGACGCTGACGGCGTTGTTACAGGTGAGCCTACCGAAGCCGCACTTGTTAACTATGCAAATACATTAGGTCTTAACAAAAACGACCTAGTTGCCGCTGCGCCACGTATTGGTGAAGCTCCCTTTGATTCGGGCAGAAAGATGATGTCCACCGTGCACGACACTGCTGACGGTATTGTGCAATACACCAAGGGTGCGCCCGACGTTGTGCTTAACAAATGCGCTTATGCACTTATCAACGGTGAGGTTGTTCCCTTTACTGACGAGGTTAAAAACGTAGTATTGGCTGACAACAAGCGTATGGCTGACCAGGCACTTCGTGTGCTTGCAGTTGCACTTAAAAAATATGATACGGCCCCCGCTGATTTTGCACCTGATGCCCTTGAAAACGACCTTGTTTTTATTGGTCTTACAGGTATGATTGACCCTGCACGTCCCGAAGTTAAAGCGGCTATTGAAGAATGTCGCAGTGCAGGTATTACACCTATTATGATTACAGGTGACCACAAGGATACCGCTGTTGCAATTGCGCTTCAGCTTGGCATTATTGATGACCCTTCAGCCGCTATTACAGGCGCACAGCTTGATGAAATCAGCGACGCGGATTTCGCTGAAAGAGTTACCGAATTCCGCGTTTATGCACGTGTTCAGCCCGAACACAAAACCCGTATTGTTAACGCTTGGCGCGCTCGCGGTATGATAACCGCAATGACAGGCGACGGCGTAAACGACGCACCCTCAATTAAAAGTGCTGATATCGGTGTTGGCATGGGTATCACGGGTACCGACGTTACTAAAAACGTTGCCGATATGGTGCTTGCTGACGATAACTTTGCTACCATCGTTTCGGCCGTTTCGGAAGGCAGAAGAATTTACGATAACATTCGTAAGGCTATTCAGTTCCTTCTCGGCTCTAACCTTTCTGAAGTACTTTCAATCTTTACCGCAACTATCTTAGGCTTCACAATTTTAAAGCCTGTTCACCTTTTATTTATTAACCTTGTAACCGACTCTATCCCCGCTTTAGCTCTCGGTCTTGAAAAACCTGAACGCGATATTATGAACCGCAAGCCCCGTGACAGTAAAGAAGGCGTTTTTGCAGGCGGTATGGCGTTTGACGTTTTCTATCAGGGTATTCTTGTAACGCTTTTAACCCTTGCAGCTTTCTTTATTGGTGAATATCTTGAAACCGGTGTGTTTGATATTTTCCACCCCGTTGCTAGCGGTGAAGGTATGACAATGGCATTTTTAACAATGTCAATGTGCGAAATTTTCCATTCCTTCAATATGCGTTCACAGCGTGCTTCCGTTCTTGGTATGGCATTTACACAGGGCTCACACAACTGGGTGCTTTACGGCGCAATGGTTGCTTCCTTAGCGCTTACCACCGCAATTATTGAAATCCCTTTACTTGCTAATATGTTTGACTTTACACACCTCGACTTCAAGGCTTATGCAATTTCAATCGCTTTAGCATTCTCGGTAATTCCGATTGTTGAAATTATTAAAGCAATTCAGCGCGCAATCGATAAAAAGAAAAACGCGTAACTAGCACTAACGCAGGTAGAAATCTCTACCTGCGTTTTTAAATTATAGTTTATCGGGGAGAGCATATTGTATAGACCAAAGCCTTCTCCAGCAGAGAAGGGGAAGACTCTTTCGCAGTGCGAGGGAGATGTCACGAAGTGACAGAGAGAGACGAGTCCGTCAGACCAACCGCAAGGTTGGTGGATGAGGAGAATATTGTTAA
>JAGAPJ010000136.1 GCA_017623315.1 Clostridia bacterium
AAACCAAGGCTTGTTTTTTGCACTCCTCGCGCTCGCCGTGGCGCTTACGGCGCCCGTCCCCTCTGTCACTGCGTGACGTCTCCCCATCTTATGGGGAGCAACCTCAGTTCTCCAAGAGATAATCTGTTATCTTTCAGAACATTCAAAAACCCCGAAACCATCACGGTTTTCGGGGTTTTATTTTCGCCTTGCTTTTTGCTTTGGTGCAAACTTGGTGCAAGTTTTTATTAATCTATTGGAAATAATGCAATTTCGCCATCTTCGGTTTTATTAGGCCGTAAGAAAAGACATTGCGACACTCTAAAATTAATTTCGTTATTTGGGGTTTTGAATTTTTTAGGCATTCCAAACGAGTTCGGTTTTCCGCCTGTTGGACTACCTATTATTTTTGCTATGCCATTGTCTTTTAATGTAACGGCAAAAGTGCGAGCACTACTGAATGTGTTATGTGATACACGGCAATATATATCTAACGGAAAAAGTTCTAATGCTTTGTTGTTTTTTACAATATCCCCACGTTTTGTTATATATTGTGGTGTTCCTTGCGAATAGTCAATCATTTCATATCGTCTAAATTCATCAATATCAATATGTTTTATAAATTCATCAATAACGGCAGAGGAACCGCCCATATTCTTGCTTAAATCTAATATTAGAGATTTTGCTTTTGTCTCATTACATATATCGGCCACTTTGTTTAATGTGCTTTTATAAACTTCATCACATATACAACTATCTAAATGTAAAACGATATCGTCTCCTACCAATTCATAATATACAAAATTGTTTTCATTGAAATCTAAAAAACCATTATAGTTTTCAAGTAAACATGACTTTGTTATTGTGCTTTCCTTTGTGGCAAAGCATATATTATACTTGTCTTTCTTTCCAAATAACGATGATAAATTAAATTCGCTGAAGACATGGTAATTCTTATATGGATAATTAATCATTCGGCTTTTGACAAGATAAATATTTTCGTGCGGGATTCTTTCTGTCATCAAAGATATGATTTCATCTATTGCAGTATTATTTATAGATATTATCTCTGAGCCACTTTTAGCTCCGTTATAATCTTGCGACAAGATTAGTCGGTTCTCATCCCAATGACACGGAATATTTAGGCATTTATCACTATTTGTATATGGCAACTCAATGTTTGTGTGACCATCATTAAAAAAGCCAGTCAACAAAGTCATTGAGTCTATAAAAGCAGAAAAGTTATTTTGACTATGAATTACATCATTGTATACCTTATTAAATCTATTGAGTTCATCTTTTTTAATAACGAACAAAGGATGCTTAATTAGTTTACTATATAAGAATTCAATGTCATTTACATATGTTGAAATATCCAATATATCACCTCTTATTGCAACACCTGATTACAGGTTAAATTATATCACAAAAAACATTTAAGTTCAATATTTCATCAATCTTCTTGAGGCATAACGATTCTTACTAGAATCTTTATGACTCTTTTTCTTTATATAAGACTCTTTATTAATCATCATGATTATATAAGCATGATGATTCTTTGTCTTAAACATAGAGTAATTATAAATTGGGGTTTATCGGGCTAACGCCCAATTAGTAATGCGTAATGCGTAATTCGTAATTCGTAATTATGGTGCCAATTAAATTTATACATCGTCCCCTACAATGTACAAACAATTTAACCGAGCGATAAACTATAATTTGAAAAAATATTAACATTTGATTAATAACTATTGCAAAAATATATGGTAATATGGTACAATAATATGAATAATTTTGTCACGGAGGTAAACTTATGATTGAAGTTTCCGGTCTTAGTAAAAGATATGGCACTCACCTTGCTGTTAAAGACGTAAGCTTTAGCATTAGTAAGGGTGAGGTCATTGGCTTCCTTGGTCCTAACGGTGCAGGTAAGTCAACTATTATGAATATTTTAACGGGTTATCTCTCTTTAACTCAGGGTAAGGTTTCTATTGACGGATTTGACGTTATGGAATATCCTGAAGAGGCTAAAAAGCGTATTGGCTATTTACCCGAAATTCCCCCTCTTTATATGGATATGAAGGTTAAGGAATATTTGGCGTTTATATTCGACCTTAAAAAAGTCAAATTCCCAAAAAGCGCACATATAAACGAGGTTATGAAGCTGGTTAAAATTGACCATGTTGCAAACCGCCTTATTAAAAACCTTTCAAAAGGTTACCGCCAGCGTGTTGGCTTTGCCGGCGCATTAATCGGCAACCCTGACGTACTTATTTTGGACGAGCCTACCGTTGGTCTTGACCCCAAGCAGATTATTGAAATCCGCAATCTAATTTCACGCCTTGGCAAAAACCACACCATTATTTTGTCATCACACATTTTGTCTGAAATTCAGGCAGTTTGTAAGCGTGTAATTATTATTAACCAAGGTCAAATTATTGCCGACGACACACCCGAAAGCCTTTCTGAACGTCTTTCAAACGACAAATCTATCGTTGCTAGAATTATGTGCAGCGAAAAGGATATGCTTGAAGCACTTTCAACCGTTAAGGGTGTTAAATCGGTTACTTCTCTTGGTTGTAAGGAGCCTAACAGCTATGACTTCCTTATTGAGCCCAAGAAAAACTGTGACGTTCGCCGTGACGTGTTTGAACGAGTTTCTTCACGCGGAAAGACACTTTTATCACTTTCAAGCAATCAAATTTCGCTTGAACAGGTATTCCTGCGTTTAACTGAAGCGGGAAGCTATGAAGAAGCCCGCAAGCTTTTAGGTTTTAATGACGTTAAGACTGAAGAAAATGAAGAAAAAGAGGAGGCGGCTAACTAATGACTGCAATTTTTAAACGTGAATTTAAAGCATTCTTTTCAACCCCTGTTGGTTATATTGTTTTAGCTGCGTTCTATTTGTTTTCGGGCTATTTCTTTACGTTTATTTACCAAATGGGTAGCCCAGAGGTGCACAACATTATTATGACGATGTCTATAATAATTGTTTTCGTAACTCCGCTTCTTACAATGCGTCTTATGAGCGATGACCGCCGCATGAAAACCGACCAAGCATTACTTACAGCGCCCGTAAGCCTTTATTCAATTGTTTTGGGTAAATTCTTGGCGGCACTTAGCGTGTTTGCGCTTGGCTTTGTACCCACCCTTATTTTTGAAATGATTGTTTTATCAATGGTAGAGGTTAACTTCCTCTCATACCTTTACGCCCTTTTAGGCGCAATTTTACTTGGCGCGGCTTTAATTGCCATTGGTATGTTTATTTCATCATTAACCGAAAGCTCGGTTGTGGCTGCAATTTTAACCTTTGTTATAAACATTTTAATTATCTACGCTTCAAACCTCGGCAGTATGATTCAAGTTCCTTGGATAGCTACCGCTATTGAAAAAATTGCATTTATAAACGCATTTAATAACTTTGGCAGCACAGCGTTTTCTATTCCTGACGTTTTCTATTTTGTAAGTATTACCGCCGCTTTCCTTTTCTTAAGTGTTCGTTCACTTGAAAAGAGAAGATGGGCATAAAAAGGAGGTTTTTTAAAGTGAAAAAGGATGACATTAAAATCGAAAATGAAGCTTTAGAAACCCCCGTGGCTACTGAAGCTAAAAAAGAAAAGAAGCCCCAAAAGGCTAAAAGAATTAAAAACCAAGCTCTTTTAAAGCGCGGTGGTTATGCAATGGCAATTACTGCGGCTGTTTTAGCGGGTATTATTGTTTTAAACGTGCTTTTGGGCGTTTTGGCAAAGCGTGTGCCTTTGGAATTTGATATGACCCTTGATAAGAAAAATTCTATCAGTGCGGAAAATATTGAATATATTAAAGGCATTGACAAGGAAGTTAAAATTACCGTTTGTGCAAATGAAAACGACTATTTAATGTATATGTCAAACTATGCGCCCCAGCTTTACGGCGTGCTTGATGGCGATACCGCTTACTATGAACAAACTCTTACACTTATTAATAAGTATGATAATTATAATGGCAAAATTAAAATTGAATTTATCGACACTCAGGACACTAAATTTACTGAAATTTCAACCAAATATTCACAGGAACAAATTGGTTACGGTGATATTATTGTAACCTGCAACGACGGCACTGCTGAACGCTATAAGGTTGTAAATTTTCAGGATATTTACGTTTTGGAAGAAGACCAAACCTATGCCGCTTACGGTATGTCAGGCTACGTATTAAGCGGTAATAATATTGAAACCGCATTAACCAGTGCAATTGCTTATGTTACCAACAGCATTGATAAAAAGGTTGCATTTATTACAGGTCATTCTAAAACCGATTATTCCGAAAGCTACCGCACCCTTCTTAAAAACAACAACTATGAAATCGACATTATTTCAGAAACCTTAATTACCAAAATTTCTAACGATTATAATGCAATTTTCATTGTTGCGCCCACTACCGACTTTTTAGATACCGAGCTTGATATTATTTCAAAGTTCCTTGATAACGACGGTAAATACGGCAAGGGTCTTGTGTTTGTGGCTGATGCTGCAGCGCCTTATCTTCCTAACCTTTCGGCATTTTTAGCTGAATGGGGTATTGAAGTGCGCGAAGGTATTATGTTTGAAACCAATGGACAAAACCATATAGCCGATGCGCCTACAACACTTGGTTCTTACCCTAATAGTGATGATGAAATTTTAAACGGTATTGCGGGTTGTATTACAGGCTATAACGTTCCGCTTAAGCCTGCATTTGAAACCAAAGGCGCAATTACTACAACACAGCTTATTACAACACCCGAAACCGTAGTTAACGCTCCTGTGGGCACTTCAAACAGTTGGACAGGTGCTGACAAGTATAAGAAAGAAGCATTTGCAACCGTGCTTCAGGCAAAACGCTTTAATTATGATGACGACAATAACCCCATTCAAAACCACGTTTTCGCCTTAAGTTCTATCGAATTTATTCACGGTGAATGGAGCGAAACTGCAGCACTTTCAAATAAAAACATTGCCTTTAAGATTGCTGAGCGTGCCGTTGGCGCTGAAGATACCGGCATTTCATTTATTGCAAAAACTATTGAAAACCAAAGCTTTGCTACCGAGGTTACTGAATTATCACGTAATATCGTGCTTATAGTTTTTGTGATTTTATTACCCCTTGCAATGATTGCTGCAGGCATTTATGTTTATATCAGGAGAAAGAATTCATAATGGAAAATTTTGAGCAAAATCAAAATATTGAAATAACTGAACCAAACGATGAGCTTTCTACCGTATTTTCCGACCCTACTGCCCATAAAATGACGGCTGAACAAACCAAAAACCCAAACAAAAAGCGTTTAACAAGCATTCTTGCAGGTGTTTTGGCGGTAGCGGTTTTAATTGGCGGTACAATTGCGGTTGTAAAGCTTATTCCCGAAAAGCAAAACCCAAATGACACCACTTCACAAACACCCGAAATTAGTGTTATTTCTATGAAGGAAGCCGACATTAAAAGCGTTGCGGTTAAGAATGAAAACGGCACCTTTGTAATGAATAATGAGGTTACTAAGGATGACGACGGTTACGAGACTTGCGATTGGTCGCTTCATGGCTATGATATGGACGTCATTGACGGTTACGCACTTAGCGAAATCGCATCTAACTTTACAAACCTTTCGGCCTTGCGTGAAATTACAACCAAAACTGCTGAGGAATGCGGCTTAAACAGCCCTGTGGCTGAGGTTGTAATAACCAAAAGTGATGACAGCGTTATTAACGTACTTGTCGGTGCAAAATCACCTGACGGTAGCGGTGTTTACCTAAAGCGTGGCGATAAGGATACAATTTATCTTATTACCGGTGCAATTGACGAAACACTCAGCTTCACCGCGCTTGAACTGGCTAATACAAATTCTATTGCGGCTTTAACCTTACCTTCGGGTAATAATGAATATTTGGTTGACGGCAAGGTATCTTCATTTGACAGCTTAACTGTAAGCGGTAAAAACTTCTCAAAGCCGGTTGTAATTAAGCCTAATACTGATAAAACCACATCTCAGCTTCACAACTTTATTATTACATCACCTACCAGACGTATGGCCGAAAACGTTGATAAGGCTATAGCTGTTTTTAACAGCGGTGTTTCGGTTTCGGGTGCTTATTCGATTGACAGCAAGACTGCAACTATTAATAAGCTTGGTCTTAATAAACCCGATTTAACCATTACCGCAAAGTTTGGCAAGCTTACCTATACCTTTAAATTTAAGCAACAAACCGACGGTGATTATGCCGTTTGGTATGACGGTTGCAAAATGATTAAAAAGGTTCCAGCTTCGGCACTTGAGTTGTTTAACTATTCAACCACAAACTTTTATTCTAATTGGGTTCATTTGCAGTCAATTGACGATCTTTCAGGCTTTATTGTAAAGAGTGAGGGCAAGGAATATAAGTTTGACATTAACGTTAAGGTTAATGAAGATACTCGTAACGAATATACAATTAAGCATAACGGCAAAAAGCTGACTGCCGAAAATTTCCAGGACTTTTACCGTTATTGTATTTCGCTTAATGCTAGTGACTTTGAAACCGACAAAATTACTACTGCCCCCGAATATGAAATTACATTCGTTTACAGTGATGCAAAGCGCACACCGACGAACATTAAATTCTACCGTTCAAGTGCAACAAAATATTTGTTTAGCATAAACGGCGAGGTTATCGGTCACGTAAATGCATCTGACATTAACCGTATTTCAACCTACGTTAAGCAGGCCGCCAATGACGAAAAGGTTAATATTATCTAATTAAAAAGGCCGTCGCAAGACGGCTTTTTGTTTTAATGTGGTTCGTTGGTAAAATTGGGGTTTATTGGTGACTTTATTGATATAACTCGTAGGGGCGAACTGTGTTCGCCCGCAAGCCTTCACCAGCGGGGAAGGGGGACCAACCGAATGGTTGGTGGATGAGGAGAATATCGATAGATTTGTGCTATAGTGCTCTCCTCATCTGTCGCCTATCGGCGCCACCTTCTCCGCTGGAGAAGGCTTTGGTCTATACAATATGCTCTCCCCGACAAACCATAATTTTAATATATTGAAAAAGGTTTATAAATATGTTATAATAAATAAAAAAGTTTGGCGGTTTACCGCAAATTAAACCGCAGGGTATGACCTTGCGGTTTTTATTTTTGGGAGGTGCTTTTATGAAAAAGAAAACAGCTATAATACTAATTATTATTGGCTTGCTTATACTATTTACACCAATACCCACAGGGGTTTATAAGGACGGCGGTACAAAGGTTTATTCGGCGCTTACCTATAAAATTGTTAAGTGGAACCGCTTTGCAGGGGTAGGTAAATACAGTAAAACAAAGGTGTATATTTTTCCTAATAACTTTAAAAGCATTGATGCATTGTGGGAAACAGTAAATGTGGAACATAGTGAGGCTTTTGGCGGTACTATTATTGAAATTAATGACTCAAATGTTATTGTAAAGCCAGAAGAGGAAAGTTGGATTTCGAAAAGCAGTGATAAAATTGTGTTTAATACCAATAATTTAGAAAAGCTTAATGTAAAGATAGGGGATAAGGTTATGGTAACCTTTAACGGCGAACTTATGGAATCTTATCCTGCACAAATTAACGCTATAAGCTGGCAACTTTGTGAATAATTAAAGTTATATAATAAAGCCGTTCTCATGCGAGAACGGCTTTTAAAATTTTATTCTTGCTTTTCTTCAAAGTCGGTGTTAATTATAAAGCCACCGTGGAAGGTTTCTTCCAAATCGGGCATTTGTGTACCGGGTATATCATCTAAAATACTTTGCTTTTTAGGGGTGGTGGCTTCGGCAATTTTTTCTTCTAATTCAAGCTGCATCCAGCTATCAAGCATTTCATTTCCTTCAGGATATTCGGGTATTTTAGCACTTTTACGGCTTATAAATAACCAAATCACAAGGTAAATAAGCATTATAAGTGCGGTGCCAATGGTAATGCCTAAGCCGGTTAAAAGTCCGGGTGTTTCGTAATCAAAACGAATGGTGCTGTCCCCCTCGGGCACAACAACCGCCATAAAGCCAACGTTAACCTTTTCAATATCTACCTTTTTACCGTTAACGGTAGCAGTCCAACCCTTATCGTAAGGGATAGAGAAGAAAACAAGGCTTTCATTTTCGCGGGTAACCGTTGCAGTAAAGCCGTTTTTATCGGTTTTAAAGCTTTCGGATGCTGTTTGCTTTAGCTGTTCGGCATCGTACGCCAAATCCTCGTCTGTTATATCAAGGCGTGTACCCACCATATTTTCCATATAATCATAATCAATATCTTCAATATTTTGCATTAAATGGCCGTATTTTTCAATTTGCTCATCATTAAGCAAAACAGCCTTAAGCAGCATATTGACACGAAGGTTGCCCTGATATTCTTCTAAAAAGTCGGGTGTGATATAATAATTATACGAAAAACCGTAGGGAATGTAATTTCGGTTTTCATATACGTAATAATTGCCATCGGTTTTAAGGTAATCAAAGCCGAACATTTCGGTTTCGCCCGTTTCTTCATTCACAAATTGGTCTTGACTTTTTGGATTTAATAAATATCTAACCGACAAAAGTGAACGAAGGGCGGTATAGGTGGTATCGGGACGACTGCCAACGCTTCTTTCAACGTCGATATAGTCGTAAAATTCCATAATAGACGATGGCACAACCGAATGGAAGCAGTTAATTGAATTATAACCTAAATACATTCCCGTGTTGTCAACACCGTCGTAAACATCAATTCTAAATTCGTCGGGGTTGCCGTCAAGGGTTACCTCACCCTCAATTAAAGAATCTATCATCATTTCCTTAACATTGTGGGAATGAAGCCTACCCGTTGCAACATACACGTTGCCGTAAATAATGGTAATAACGGCAATAAGCGCAACTGATGTACGGTAAAATGCGGTGGGTTTTGTTCTTATAAATCGGAGCAAAATACCTAAAATTATAAGTGAAATAATTGCAATACCGCAAGCGGTCCAATAACGTACCATATAGTTAACGGTTTGGCTGTCGGTAAAAAGTCCGTAAATTATCTTGTC
Source organism: Clostridia bacterium (assembly GCA_017623315.1). GTDB lineage: Bacteria > Bacillota > Clostridia > Oscillospirales > Acutalibacteraceae > UBA737. Next base: position 9,009 of record JAGAPJ010000136.1, read on the forward strand.
TTCACTATTCTTTTGCGGGAAAAGACCTATAACAAGCGACACGGCAATTGTAATGCCAAATGTCCATTTGTATCCGTCCTTCCAGTCAATTTTAGTATCCTCAATACAAATTGCTGTTGCAAGGGTCATCATAAGAATTGGCATATAAAACCAACGGGCGTAATATGAAGCGTTAAAGGCGTAAAATGCGCTGTTTAAAATGGGTACAAGCGCCATAAAAATGCAAATACCAATTACACGCTTAAGCCAATTTTTCTTTTTGCTGAAAAACCATACAAACACGCCTGTCATACTAAACAGTGGCAGCCAACCGCCAAGCGACGACCACTTAACCTCGGCTCCGGGGAAGAAAACGGGGCGGGCGGGAATATCGGGCGGAAAGAAGAAGCATTGCAATATATTGCCGTAAATTTGCTCCTTGCCGTACATAAGGGCATTCCAACCCAAAAGTGTGTCTGAAAGGCGCGAATTGCTAATAATTGCGCTAATAGACGGAAGCAGTATTGCCGCCGACAGTAAAAGACCTAAAACTGCCTCGAAAACAAAGGCAATAAAGCGTGCGGGGGTAATGGAAATTGTCTTTGAAAATAGGCGTACAAAGAAGTAAATAATTACAAATACAACCATTCCGAAAAAGAAGAAATAGTTTGTAACGGCGCACAGACAAACCATTAATGCAAAGAAAAAGCGTTTGTTTTCGGTTAGGAAAAGTTCGACTGATAACAGCAAAAGCGGAAAAACAATAAAGGCCTCGTGAAAGTGGTTAAAGAAAATATTATAAACCGCAAAGCCCGAAAAAGCGTAAAGAAGCGCACCAATTTGTGCGGAACGGGGTGTGCGGGTAAAACGGCGAATGTAAAGGTATGCTGTTAAAGCTGAAAGGGCAAATTTTAACACCAAAAGCGGTGCCAATAGATAAGGCACAATAAAGGTGGGAAAGGGCACAGTCAGCCAAAAAAACGGACTGCCAAGCAAATAAAAGCTATATGACCCTATAAAGTTTGCGCCCAAATCGGTGCCAAAATCCCAAAAGAAATTACCGCTTTTAACCATTTCGTGACAGTGCATATAAAACGGAATTTGTTGGGCATTAAAATCACCGTAAAAGGTGAAATAACCCTCGCTTAAAATAATGTAAGGCGCAAAAATGCCCGCCCCTATTAAAAGCGCAATTAAAAAGGTTGAAAGCCGCTTTTCCTTTTGCGGTGTTAAGGTTGTGGCTTTAAGCTGTGAAAAGTTCATTTGTTAAAGTTCCTTTTAAGTAATATATAATTATTATATCATCAGAATTGCCATTATTCAACAGTAAAAAGATAAAACTTGTAAATTTATATTTAGTATGGTATAATATTATGAATAAGTTTTTAAAGGCGGAATTATTATGTGTGAAAACATTGAAAATATCCCAAAAAAGCGAGTACTTAGCTGTATTCAGCCAAGCGGTATGCTTACTTTAGGCAACTACCTTGGTGCGCTTAAGAATTGGGTTAATATGCAAGAAGAATTTGATTGTACCTTTGCGGTAGCGGATTTACACGCTATTACTGTTCGTCAGGAGCCCGCAAAGCTTCGTCAGCAGATTTATTCTACCTATGCGCTTATGTTGGCGCTTGGCATTGACCCTGAAAAGAACACGGTGTTTATTCAGTCACACGTGCCTCAGCATGCACAGCTTGCATGGCTTTTATCCTGTAACACACAGTTTGGCGAAATGTCACGTATGACACAGTTTAAGGATAAATCGGCAAAGCATGCTAACAATGTTAACGTTGGTCTTTTCTCATATCCTGTGCTAATGGCGGCTGATATTTTACTTTATAAGCCCGATTTAGTACCTGTTGGCGCTGACCAAAAGCAACACCTTGAAATCGCACGTGATATCGCAATTCGTTTTAATAATTTATACGGCGACGTTTTCACCGTGCCTGATGCGTATATTCCAAAAACCGGCGCTCGTGTAATGTCACTTCAGGATCCATTCAAGAAAATGTCAAAATCCGACGAAAACCCTAACGCTTGGGTTGCAATTTTGGACGATAAGGATACTGTTATACGCAAGTTTAAGCGCGCCGTTACCGACAGCATGGCACAGGTGCGTTTTAGTGAAGAACAGGCAGGCATTTCAAACCTTATTACTATTTATTCGGCAGTTACAGGCAAGTCAATTGCCGATATTGAGAAGGAATTTGAAGGCAAGGGCTATGGCGACTTTAAGTTGGCAGTTGGCGAAACTGTTGCTGACGCTTTAGCGCCTATTAAGTCCTCTTACGACGAAATTATTAAGGACAAAAAAGCCCTTGAAGCACTTTACATTGAGGGTGCACACAAGGCTGAATATGTTGCACGCAAGACCTATACTAAAGCAATGAAAAAGGTTGGCTTTGTGGTATGATTTTTCCACAAATAGGTAACGAAAAAACTGCCTACACGGTTAAAAATTTTATTAAGGAGAAGCGAATTCCCCACGCAATTTTAATTGTGGGGGATAATGGCGCCCAAAAGCAAGGTCTTGCCGATTTTTTGGCGCAAGCTATTGTTTGCGGGAAAAGTGATGCTCCCTGCAATGTATGTGATAATTGCCGCACTGCTAAAACTAAAAACCACCCCGATATCACGTCTATTGGTCCCGAGGATAACAAAAAAAGCATTGCGGTTGACCAGGTGCGTGAACTTCGCAAGGAAGCCTTTATAAAGCCCCATAAAGCTGAAAAAAGGGTATTTATTATCGACAAAGCGGACACAATGAACGCCGCTTCACAAAACGCTTTACTTAAGGTGCTTGAAGAACCGCCTGAATCGGTAATGTTTGTGCTTGTGGCTGAGAATAAGGCCGCATTTTTAGACACAATAATTTCACGCTGTGTAGTGCTTAACGTTACAGCGGTTGATGAAAATAAACAAAACACCAAGGCTTTTTTAGCGGCTGAGGAATTTTTAAAATATTTAATGGATAACGACCAGTATAATATGCTAATTACCACCAATGCTTTTTCAAAAAAACGTGTGGACAGCGATAATTTTATAAAAGCGCTTAAAACGGTTGTTTCCGACAGAATAAAAGCAGACCCTAAAAGCCATTTTGCAAAGCCGCTTTTGGCTTTTTATAATGAGATTTTCGAATACGAACAACAGCTTTTAACAAATATTAACCTTAATTTGTTTTACAGCAACCTTGTGTGTTCGGCTATTCAAATTATTTGGAGGAACAAATGACTGAGGTTATATCCGTAAAATTTAAGGACAGCGGACGTTCTTATTACTTTGCGCCCGACGGTAAAACCGTAAAGGTTGGCGACAAGGTAATTGTTGAAACCCAAAACGGTAACGAATTTGGTATTGTAAGTGAAGCAAATTTTCAGGTTGATGAGGACAAAATTGTATCACCCCTTAAAAAAATGCTTCGCTTTGCCAATGAAAAGGACCTTAAAAAAGTAGAAGAAAATAAGAAAAAGGAAGCCGAAGCCCTTAAGGTTTGTGAAGAGCTTGTTATACAGCATGGCCTTGATATGAAGCTTGTTGAGGTGGAATATTCATTTGATGGCAGTAAGGCGGTATTCTTCTTTACCTCTGACGGACGTGTTGACTTCCGTGAGCTTGTAAAGGATTTGGCAAGTCGCTTCCATACCCGAATTGAGCTTCGCCAAATCGGTGTTAGGGACGAAGCTAAAATGCTTGGCGGTATCGGTATTTGCGGTCAGCCTTATTGCTGTAAGCAGTTTTTAAGCGATTTTCAGCCTGTTTCAATTAAAATGGCAAAGGAGCAGGGCTTATCCCTTAATCCCACTAAAATTTCGGGCAGCTGCGGCCGATTAATGTGCTGTCTTAAGTACGAGCAGGACGCTTATGAATATCTTAATTCATTTACCCCACACGTTGGCACAACCGTTAAAACCGAAAACGGTACAGGTGTTGTTACCGATGTAAATTTGATTACAGGTAACCTTTATGTTAAGCCACTTGAAACCGATTCTATTCCTTTTAAAACTCACAGGGATAACGTTAAGGTTGTATCATCGGGCAAAAAGCGACCGAAAAACGATAAAAACGACGATTAAGTGGAAAATTTTTACTAAATATATTATTTTACTTGATTTTTGTAATATTTATTGTTACAATGTAATACAGAAAAGCTACGGAGGTGTTTTTGATGGCTTATAAAATTACTGACGCATGCATTAGCTGCGGTGCTTGCCAGGCAGGCTGCCCTGTTGATGCTATCTCTGAAGGTGCAGACAAGTATGTAATCGATGCTGACGCTTGCATGGACTGTGGCGCTTGCCAGGCAGGTTGCCCTGTTGATGCTATCGTTGCTGACTAATCTTTATTTACATAAAGGTTATAACACTTGAGAACTAACGCCTTTACTTGTCGGTAAAGGCGTTTTTCTTCCCCAAAAACGACAAAATTTATAACTGTCTTATGGTATAATTTTAGTAAAGGAGGGGCAGTTTTATATTATGGAAACAAAGACAATAACAACTAACAAAAAAGCGTTTCACGAATATTTTGTGGTTGAAAGTTTTGAATGCGGAATTGCCCTTTCGGGCACTGAAATTAAGTCTATACGTCAGGGTGGGGTAAACCTTAAGGATGCTTGGTGCAGCATAGATAACGGCGAAATGATTATTAAGCAAATGCACATTAGCCCTTATGACCACGGCAACCGTTTTAATAAGCCACCCGCAAGGGATAGGAAGCTGTTAATGCATAAGCGTGAAATAATGCGACTTTTGGGCACAGTAAAGCAAGACGGTATGGCTTTAGTGCCGCTATCCCTTTATTTTAAGGGTTCACTTGTCAAGGTGCAGTTGGGGCTTTGCAAGGGTAAAAAGCTACACGATAAGCGCGAGAGTGCTGCCAAGCGTGATGCTAACCGCGCAATTGACCGCGCACTAAAAGAACAAAACCGCTAACGCAGTTTTGGAAATAATAAATAATAAAGAAGAAAGAATAAAATCGGTGTCGCTATGCGACAAATATAAATATTTTTTATTTATTATTTCTTATTTGTTCTTTATTCTTTAAACTCAAAATTTCAATTTTGAGTTAATATCTGGGTGTGTAAAGGTTTCGACAGGGACTTTGCAGTATCGGAAGCGAGCAGTGGCGCAAAACCACTATAAAATTTGCATAAAAAATTAACTAACAACAATAAAGTTGCTTTAGCTGCCTAATTAGGCGGCTCATCCGAACCC
>JAGAPJ010000137.1 GCA_017623315.1 Clostridia bacterium
ATTGGTAATTGACGACGGTTGGTTTGGTAAACGTAATAATGATCGTTCTTCACTTGGCGACTGGAACGTTAATACTGATAAAATAAAATGCGGTTTAGATGAGCTTTGCAAATATGTAAATAACAAGGGCTTAATGCTTGGTATTTGGTTTGAGCCTGAAATGGTGTCACCTGATAGTGAGCTAATTAAAAAGCATCCCGAATGGGTAATGCAAATCAAGGGAAGAAAGCCTACTGAAACACGCTGGCAGTTAATGTTAGATTTAACCAACCCCGAGGTTCAAAATTTTGTTTACGATAGTATAGCTGACGTTCTTAAAAAAACTAATATTGAATATATCAAGTGGGACTATAACAGAACAATGGCTCATATCGGCTCTACACATCTTAAAGCCGACCAAATGGGCGAATACTATCACAGGTATATACTCGGTCTATATAACGTGTTAGAACGCCTTACAAACGATTTCCCGAATGTGTTGTTCGAAGGTTGTGCATCAGGTGGCGGACGTTTTGATATCGGTATGCTTTACTATACGCCGCAAATTTGGACAAGTGATGATACCGATGCGGTAGAGCGTGCTGAAATTCAGTACGGTACTTCGCTTATTTATCCTATGAGCTGTCAGTCTGCGCATGTGTCGGTTTGCCCCAACCATCAAACAGGCAGAACAACCTCAATGCAAGCAAGACATATATTTGCGCTTACGGGTTCGTTTGGTTATGAATTAGCACCCGAAAAGATTAATGACGAGGATAGGGAATACGTAAAGGAATTTATTAAATTTTATAACAAAAATTTTGATGTTTTCCAAAACGGTAAATATTACCGACTTTCTAACCCCAAAAACGATGATTATGCGATTTTTGAATATGTGCATAACAGCAAGATTATTGTCGGCTTGATGCGTCTTAAAACCCACGCGGTAAATCTTCAAACTAACGTTAAGCTTTACGGTTTAGATGAAAACAAAATTTATACCGACAAAGCAACAGGCAATACCTATTACGGCTCACAGCTTATGAATTACGGACTTAAAATTATGACACACGGAAAATGGGATAATTTCTATACCGTGATGTGGGAGTTTGAATAAAACAAAAACAAGGTCAATTTATTTGACCTTGTTTTTTATATTTGATAGATTTTATTAATTTTTGCATATTCGGTGGGGGTTAAACCTGTTTTTGACTTAAATGCCCTGCAAAAATGATAAGGACTTGAAAAACCGCATTTTTCTGAAATTTTGGTGACGGTGTAATTGCTGTCAACCAGCAGCTTCTGCGCTTTTTTAATTCGCAACTCAAGTATATATTGTTTTGGTGTACTGCCAAGGTTAGACAAAAAAAGCTTTCGCAGATAAACTTCACTTATGTTCATTTTTTCTGCCAATATTTCGTTTGTAAGCCCATTGTTTGAAATATTGTTTTCTATATAATTTATTATGTATGACAACGGGTTTTTAGACTGTTCAAAATCTAAACGCTCTATAATGCTGTAAAGCAAACTGAACTGTTGCAATTTTTTATTATCAAATAAAAACAGGTTTGAAAGCTTTTTATAATCTTTAATATAAGATTTTGTGTTGGATAAAGGAAAAATAACAAGCGTGTCAGCGGTTAATTTTTCACATTCAAAGTTGATTACAGGAAAAACACCTTCCTTGTCACCGCTTATTGAATAGGTTGCCCCTTTTGGTAGTAAAACGGCATTTTCCCTGTGTGAAACAAAGGTTTTTCCGTTATGGGTATAGGTTATCTGACCCTCAATGCAAAAAGAAAGTCCCCACGACTGTCGGTTTTTTGTAATTTCCCGCCGACCTTTTTTAGAAAAAACCGTCACTGTCGGATAAATGTACGTAATTACCGCATCTTTAAATATACTCAAGCAAATCACCGTATAAATTATAATATTTTTCTTAAAAAAATTCAAGTTTTTCGCAAATAAAGTATCAAAAATGTTAAAAATATGTGATTTTTACTATTTACAAGCGTTGTATAATGAAGATAAAGGAGGAATATATTATGACTTTTGAGGGTAAGGTTGCAATATCAACAGGAGCAGCATCCGGTATGGGTCTTCTTTTTGCACAAAATTGGGCTTCTCTTGGCGGCAATGTTGTATTGTGTGATGTTAATGAAACTGTTTTAAGAGAAAAGGTTGAAGAAATCAACTCAAAGGGGAAAGGTAAGGCAATTGGCATAGTTTGCGATGTAAGGGACTATAATCAAATTTGCAATGCCAGAGATATGGCTGTTAAGGAATTTGGCAGTATTGATGTTATGGTAAACTTTGCGGGTGGAACTGCTGTCAGAATGCGTAATGTTGATAGAAAAGAATACCCCGAATTTCCCGATGTGCCGATTGATGTATATGATTGGGGAATTGATGTAAATTTAAAAGGCCCATTTTATTTTGCCCACGCTGTGTTAAAGCAAATGCGCGAGCAAAAAAGTGGTCTTATTATTAACATCGGTTCAATAACAGGTGCTGAGGGCGACGGTTACGGAATGGATTATCCAACATCTAAAGCCGGTCTTATGTTTGGCCTTACTAAATCTATTGCACAGTATGGTTCGAAATACGGTATAAGATGTGTTTGTGTATCTCCCGGTCCTGTGCTTACAAGGGCTGCTATGTCTAATATGAAAACCCTTATGGGACGCGCCGCTGAGCCACAAGAAATAATTGATTTATGTCTTTTCTTAGCATCTGATAAGGGTCAGTTTATAAACGGCGAAAATATTATGATAGATGGTGGCAGAAATGCTATGAATAGGTGTTGGTAATGAAAAAGACTTTTTTAAATCAAAGTAATCCAATGCTAACGGTTATGCTTCAATGCAAAACACCGGAAGTGGCAATTGGCAAAATAAGAAATGCAAATTGTTTGGGCGCTGACGCTTACGGGCTTCAGGTTGAGACCTTAATGCCCGAATTCCAAAACCCCGAAACATATAAAAGATTATTTGCAGAAATGCAAGGTAGACCTTGCTATGTTACAAATTATAGATATGCTTATAATCAAAAGCTTACTGATGGCGAGTTAGCAAACGGAATTATAACTCTTGCCGAAAGTGGTGCCACTCTTTGTGATGTTATGGGTGATATGTTTTGTAAACACCCTGAAGAACTTACCGACAATGACGAAGCTGTGCAAAAACAAATGAAGCTTATCGAAAAACTTCATAGTATGGGTGTAGAAGTACTGATGTCTTCACATCTTTATAAATTTGCGCCTGCTGAAAGAGTGCTGGAAATTGCATTTGAGCAAAAACGCAGGGGTGCGGATGTAATTAAAATTGTAACAGCTGCCGATACTATGGAACAACAAATTGAAAATTTGCGTATTACCAATCTTTTAAAGCAAGAACTTGGAGCACCGTTCTTGTTTTTATCAGGTGGAGTAAGTACAATTCATAGAAGATTGGGTATGAAGCTTGGTTGTTGTATGAGTTTATGTGTTTATGAGCATGACGCTCTCTCAACAGCTTCTCAACCGCTTTTAAGCACTATGAAAACTATAAGAGATAGCATTGATTTCTAAGTTGGAATTGTGTTTTATGATAAAAAGTGATATGTCCAAAAAATCATTGTCTTTATACTCTTTAAAATATGCAGAATCAGTATTGTCTGAAAGTATGACTTTATACGGTGGTGCAAAAGAAATAGTGACACCTATTTCTTTTGCAGTTTATCTGATTAAAACAAAAGATAAAAATATTTTGGTGGATGCCGGCTGTGATACTATGCCCGATTTTGTTATGAAAGGATTTTATTCGCCAGCATTTGTTTTGCGGCAAGTGGGTTTATCTGCCGACGAAATAACCGATGTTATAATTACCCACTCTCATCACGACCATATTGAAGCATTAAATCATTTTAAAAATGCTTTGGTGCATATAAGCGAAGAAGAGTATTTAAACGGGAGAAAATACATTCCAGATAATATGCGTGTTAATATTTTTAAAGAGACAAGCGTTATTGATAATCAAATTGAGGTTATAAAATGGGGTGGCCATTCTGTTGGTTCGGCAATTGTTGAGATAAAGGATAATAATATTACTCATATACTTGCGGGTGATGAATGTTATATTAATGATTGTATTGTCCGTAGAATATCAACCGGTGCTTATTATGACCTGGAAAAGAGTCGTGTGTTTGTGGAAAAATACAGCGATAAAAAATACCGTGTGCATACCTGCCACGATATATCTTTAAAAACTGAGAAAATAATATAGGAGAAAAAAGTATGAAAGCGATACTTGTAAATGATGATAAATCTTTGAGATGGGACAATGTGCCCGACCCTATTTTAGGAAACGATGACTGCCTTGTGAAAATTGAGGCTGCGGCCCTAAATCGCGCCGACTTGATGCAACGTGAGGGTGACTATCCGCCACCTGCGGGCTGTCCCGAATGGATGGGTCTTGAAATTGCGGGTACAATTGTAGAAATTGCTGACGGCGCTAAGGAAAAATCTAATTGGAAGATTGGAGATAAGGTTTGCGCATTGCTTGGCGGTGGCGGTTATGCTGAATATGCAAATATAAAGTATGATATGCTTATGCCCGTGCCTAAAAACTGCACAATGGTAGAAGCGGCGGCTATGCCTGAGGCTTTCGCAACTGCTTATCTTAACTTATTCATTGAAGGCAATATCAAAGCGGGCGATACATTGCTTATGAATGCAGGCGCAAGCGGTTTGGCAAGTGTTATTATTCCAATGGCTAAGGCATTTGGTGTTAGAGTTATAACCACCGTTTTAACAAAGGAAATTGCAGAAAATATTAAGCATCTTAATGCTGATAGAGTTGTTGCTACAAATGAAGAAGATATAGTGGAAGTTCTTAAAGAAGAACTTGAAAACGGCCATCCAGTTGATGTTGCAATTGACTGCCTTGGTGGTGAAATAATGGGCAAATGTATTCACTATTTGCGTCATGGTGCGCGTTGGATTATGATTGCCGCACTTGCAGGAACAAAAACCGAGATTGACCTTAAAAATATTTATGTTCGTAATGTTCGTGTAATCGGTTCAACTCTTCGCTCGCGCACGCCCGAAGTTAAGGCACAAATTTTGGCAAGTCTTGTTAAAGATGTATGGCCTAAGGTTGAAAGTGGCGAAGTAAAGCCTACAATTTATAAAGTATTACCAATACAAGAAGTTGAATCTGCTCACGACATTCTTTATAAAGGACAAAATGTAGGAAAAGTGGTTTTAACAATTTAAAATAACCTTTTTAAGCTCGGCTTTGGCCGAGCTTATTTTGTTAGTTAACATTAAAATTTTTATTTTCATGGTTTTACGCAACAAAGACATATCAAGGTGCTTACGGCGCGATAAAACAACATGTAATAATTGGTGCGGTCGGTGTGGATTTTTTCGAGCCGTTTTATAAGCGAAAAAATGGAATAAATAATTAAACTGTCAAGGTTAACTTCAACGTTAAATATACTCCAAGCGTTAATGTGGTCAAGAAATTCACTTTTTCTTCGCTTTGAAGTTTGGTGATTAAAAATTCCATCCCTACGATATAATTATATGGTTTTGCGTTTTCTCTACAAACTAAAATTTGAAAGATACTTTCGACTATATTTATATGTATAAAAATACAAAAACACCACATATTGTGATGGTGAAAAAATAGTTAAAAAATATGAGAAAATCTTTAAAAAACACTTGATTTTTGGTTTGACTTATGGTATCATACTCAAGTACGCTGTGATAATATGGCGTGAAACATGCGATGATGCAGGAGGTGGCCCGTCTTGAACGGGGAAATTTCTGCGGAGTATGTCCGATTTTAAACCGGGCGAAAGAACAAGGATGCATTTGGGAAACTTGCGACCCCTTATGCAACGGCGAAGCGATTCGCTGTCCGGAATTGACTGTGACCCCAGCAATGCCGGTTTTATATTGTGCGGTGATGAAAAACACGGCACGGTGTAAGTTTTGCCCGCCAACTATTTAAGGAGGCGAATTTCACATGGCAGTGAAAGAAAAAATTCGAATTCGAATCAAGGGTTACGACCACGCACTTGTAGACCAGTCTGCAGA
>JAGAPJ010000017.1 GCA_017623315.1 Clostridia bacterium
AAAAATGTGCCGTGCAACGCACGGCGTTATATATATCGTTTCGCTTCGCGAAACACCAATTTTATTCTTTATTCTTTCTTATTTATTATTTCATCGCGTCAGCGATAAACTATAATTCGAACATAAAAAAGCGGTGGAAAAATCCACCGCTAATTTTTTATTCAAGCTCGAATGCGCCTGTATAAAGGCGATAATACTGGCCCTTTTGCTTAACCAAATCGTCATGACTGCCGCGTTCAATAATTCTGCCCTTATCAAGCACCATTATAACGTCGGAATTCTTAACGGTCGAAAGGCGGTGCGCAATTACAAAAACTGTTCTGCCCTTCATAAGACTGTCCATACCCTTTTGCACAATTGCTTCGGTACGGGTGTCAATGCTTGAGGTTGCTTCATCCATAATCATAACAGGCGGGTCGGCAACGGCTGCGCGTGCAATTGCAATAAGCTGACGCTGACCTTGTGAAAGGTTTGAGCCGTTGTTGGTAAGCTCGGTATGATAGCCCTGTGGCAATCGGGTAATAAAATCATCCGCGCCTGAAAGCTGTGCCGCCTTAATACATTCTTCATCGGTGGCATCCAAACGACCATAACGGATATTTTCCATTACAGTACCTGTAAACAGGTTGGTTTCCTGCAAAACAATACCTAACGAGCGACGCAAATCAGACTTTTTAATTTTATTTATGTTAATGCCATCATAACGGATTTTACCGTCGGCAATATCATAAAAACGGTTAATAAGGTTAGTTATAGTTGTTTTACCCGCGCCTGTAGCACCCACAAAGGCAACCTTTTGACCAGGCTCGGCATAAACGCTAACGCCGTGTAAAACCTCTTTACCCTCTTCATAGCCGAAGTCAACGTCAACCATTCTAACATCACCGCGAAGCTCGGTATAGGTGGTTGTACCGTCGCCGTGGGGGTGCTTCCATGCCCAAAGCCCTGTTCTTTCGGTTGTTTCGATAATGTTGCCGTTTTCATCCTTTTTGGCATTAACAAGGGTTACATAGCCGTCATCGGTTTCGGGAAGTGCATCCATAACCTCAAATACGCGCTCAGCACCCGCAAGACCCATTACAATAGAGTTTATTTGCTGTGAAAGCTGATTTACGTTACCTGTAAACTGCTTGGTCATATTTAAAAACGGAATAACTATGCTAATAGCTAAAGGCATTTCGACGCCAAATAACTGCAAAAGACTTAAATTTGGCACCTTTAAAAGCAACAAAACGCCTCCAACAGTAGCAATAACAACATATAAAATGTTACCGATATTCATATTAATAGGACCAAGAATATTAGCATAAGCGTGGGCGCGTTTACTGTCTTCGCAAAGTGCGTCGTTTATTTTATCAAACTGCTGTTGGGTTTTATCCTCATGGCAAAAAACCTTGACAACCTTTTGACCATTCATCATTTCCTGAATAAAACCTTCAGTTTTACCAATTGCCTGTTGTTGACGCATAAAGTATTTAGCAGAGCCGCCACCAACCTTTTTGGTAACCATAAACAAGAAGAACACACCAACTATTACAACCAAAGTAATCCACACACTGTAGGACAGCATTATGAAAAACACTGTAATTACAACTATACCCGCCTGCAAAATGGAAGGGATAGACTGTGAGATAAGCTGACGAAGTGTGTCAATATCGTTAGTAAAGTGACTCATAATATCGCCGTGCTTATTGGTATCAAAATACCTGATAGGTAAATTTTGCATACCGCTGAAAAGGGTTTTACGCATTTTGCCAAGGAAGCCTTGGGTAATGTAAGCCATCAGCTGTGTTTGAGTGAATACTGCAGCTAAAGACACAACGTAAAGACTTGCCAAAATTATAATTTTTGGTATAATTTCCTGCTTGGCAGACTGCCAGTCACGGCTTACGTACCATTCTTCAATTGCGGCAAGAATTTGTTGGTTAAAAATTGCGGGGGCTGTTGCAACAAAGGCCGCAAAAACAATGCAGGCAAGCGCTAAAGGAAACAGCACGGGATAATATGAAAACATCATTTTAAGCACACGCTTAAAGGACTTCATACTAAATTTTCTTTTGCCCATTGGCATACCGCCGGGACCCTTCGGTCCCCTGTAATTAGGCGTTCTCACTGCTGTCACCTCCGTTTGTTTGCTGTTCATAAACCTCGCGGTAAATTTCACTTGAGGTTAAAAGCTTGTCGTGTGTGCCCATATCGGCAATTTTGCCGTTATCCATAACAATAATTAAATCGGCATCCTGCACCGAGCCCACACGCTGAGCAATAATAATTTTTGTAGTGTCGGGAATAAACCTTTTAAAGCCTTGGCGGATAAATGCATCGGTTTTGGTGTCAACTGCACTTGTCGAGTCATCCAAAATAAGAATTTTCGGCTTTTTAAGAAGCGCGCGGGCAATACAAAGGCGTTGCTTTTGTCCACCCGAAACGTTAGTACCGCCCTGCTCGATATAGGTATCATATCCATCAGGGAAGGTGCTTATAAATTCATTAGCCTGAGCTAATTTACAAGCCTCTATCATTTCCTCATCGGTTGCATTTTCATTACCCCAACGAAGATTTTCCTTAATTGTACCCGAGAAAAGCTGATTCTTTTGAAGCACCATTGCAACACTGTCACGAAGTGTTTTTATATCATAATCCCTTACATCAATGCCGCCAACAAGTACTTCACCGTCGGTCACATCGTAAAGTCGGGGTATAAGCTGAACTAAAGAGGATTTACTTGAGCCCGTACCGCCGATAATACCAACCGTCATACCCGATTTAATTTCAAGGTTAATGCCTTCAAGGGCGTTGCGCTTAGCATCCTTATTATATTTAAAGCTTACGTTATTAAATTTTATTGAACCGTCCGAAACCTTATAAACAGGGTTTTCGGGGTTGTGAAGGTTAGATTCCTCATTTAAAACCTCACATATACGCTTCATTGATTCAAGTGACATTGTAATCATTACATAAATCATAGAAAGCATCATAAGTGACATAAGTATTTGCACACCATAGGTAAGCATAGCTGAAATTTGACCTACATCAACCTGTGTTCCACCGCTTTTAATTACCAGCATTGAGCCTAGGAAAAGTATCATAACGGTGTTAAAATACATACAAAACTGCATTATTGGGGTATTTAATGCCACAATTCTTTCGGCTTTTGTAAAATCCTCGGTTATGCCGTCAGCCGCGGCAGCAAACTTTTGCTTTTCATATTCTTCCCTTGAAAAGCCCTTAACCACACGCATTGAGCGAACATTTTCTTCAATAGATTCATTAAGGCGGTCATACTTTTTGAAAACACGGCGGAAGGCAGGCATTGCCTTTCGTGCAATAAGCAAAAGACCGAAAAGTAAAACGGGCACAACCACTACGAATGAGGTTGCAAGCGCACCGCCCATCGTGTAAGCCATAATAATTGAAAAAACAAAAATCATAGGACTTCTTATAGCGGTACGAATAATCATCATATAAGACATTTG
>JAGAPJ010000138.1 GCA_017623315.1 Clostridia bacterium
CCGTGGCCTGCTTTGCTCTTGTTTTGGGTAACCTTTGGCTGTTTATACCCTTTAGCAGCAATCCACCCGATGTTTCACGCTATTCAAGCAGCGAATATTACGGCATTATTCAAAAGCTGAATGTATTAACCTTTAAAAAGCCGCAGCACAAAAACAACTTTGAAGTTATAAAAAACAATATATTCGATTTATTCAGCTTTAACCTTAAGGGCGAAGCAATTGAAGATATTTTCTTCCAAAACAATATGATGGACGGCGCGGCACCGGGATTCGGAATGAATAACGCCGCACCGGAATCCTCAACAAACACGTCCGAAGAAAATACAGGTGCCAATTACGAAGAAATAACCGATAATCAGGTTGAGGGCATTGTAGAAGCCGACCGCATTAAGCGAAGCGACAAGCATATTTATTATTTAGACAATAAAACCCTGCGCGTATTTTCTATCAAGGGGCTTAATTCCAAAGAGCTTGGTCATATTGTACTTTATGGTGAGGAGCAAAATTATTATCTTACCAAATGGGAATTTTATTTATCAAACGACTGTAAAACCGCAACCGTTATTACACAGTTTTATAATGAAAACAAACAGCTTTGCGTAGGTGTGGTAGCCCTTGACGTAAGCAACCCCGAAAAAATAACAGAAAAAAACCGCATTGAAATTACGGGCGGGTATATGTCTTCCCGCTTAACAAACGGTAAACTTATTTTATTAACCGAATTTGTTTTCAATAAAAATGATATTAACTTTAATGATGAAAGCACCTTCTTACCGCAAATAAACACTGGTGGAGGTATGAAAACCATTCCTGCAAGCTTTATTACTTCCCCCGAAAAGCTTAACAGCACCCGATATACCGTTGTAATGAAATTAGATGAAAAAACATTAAATCTTGAAGGCACATCGGCATTTTTATCCTATTCAGAAGATGTGTATGTTTCAAAAGACCATATCTTCTTAACCCACGTTTTTGCTGATGTTAAGGATGGTGAAAAGGGTGAAAAAATCCGCAATTCCATGACCGAAATTTCCTGTCTTGGCTATAGCGGAAGCACCTTTGAAAAGGTAGGCTCGGTAACCCTCCGCGGATACGTTAAGGACCAATGGAGCATGGACGAATACGAAGGAATTTTAAGGGTTGTCACAACAACTAACGCCACCACTGTTTATGAAAACCGTCACTCTGACGGTGAAAATGTATCGGCAGATATTTTAATGACGGCCACGGGTCAGTCTAACGCCAGCCTTTACTGTGTAGATTTGAGCAGCTTTAAGGTTGTTGCTGAGGTTAAGGATTTTGCGCCACCTCACGAGGAGGTGCAATCGGTCCGTTTTGATAAAAACACCGCTTATGTTTGCACATCAATTGAAATGTCAGACCCCGTATTCTTCTTTAACCTTACTGACTTAAACAACATTACCTATAAGGATACAGGTACGATTGAAGGCTTTTCCACTTCCCTTATAAACTTTGGAAACGGCAAGCTTTTAGGCATTGGCAGAGCCGACTGGAACACCTTTAAAGTTGAAATTTATGAAGAAACTGCAAACGGTGTAAACGGCTTTTGCAAATATGAACTGCAAAATGCGGGCTATTCAACCCTATACAAATCTTATTATATCGACCGCGAAAATCAGCTTATCGGGCTTGGTGTGCAGATGTACAATTCAACTGACAGCCAAAGACAGCGATATATTGTTCTTCACTTTGACGGATATAATCTTGTAGAGGTTGCAAATGTTTCACTAAGCGGTGTATCAGAATTACAGCGCGGTGTTTATATAGACGGATATATGTATATGTTCGGCGAAAACGATTTTAAGGTTGAAAAACTGTTTTAACCGAACAAAAGAACGGCGGCCGCTGTTGCGACCGCCGTTTTAAATAATAAAAAAAGAGATGTAACCTAAGCTACATCTCTTTGTGTTGGCATCTACCTATTTTCCCGGGCAGCTTCCCGCCAAGTATCTTCGGCGCAAGCGAGCTTAACTTCCGTGTTCGGTATGGGAACGGGTGGACCCTCGCCGCAATCAACACCAACTGTGTATCGCCTCACGCGACTTTGCTATATTACCACACCTTTTTCCATTTGTCAAGCACTTTTTTAAAAAATTTTAAAATTTGTAAAAATAACATTGTTATTTATTTAACGTTTTATATATTTATATATAATTTCCTATTTACAAAGGGCGAAAAATTTGTTATAATGACTACGTATGAGAGTATTTTTTATTTCAGTCTCATTAAAAATTTTTTAGGAGGAATTTTCAATGGCCAGAAAGTTCAAAACTATGGACGGTAATAATGCTGCCGCTTATGTGTCTTACGCATTCACAGAAGTTGCAGGTATTTATCCTATTACCCCGTCCAGCCCGATGGCTGACTATGTTGACCAATGGTCTGCTCAAGGCGTAAAAAACATTTTTGGTACAACCGTAAAGGTTTCCGAAATGCAATCTGAAGCAGGTGCTGCAGGTACAGTTCACGGCTCACTTAATGCAGGTGCTCTTACCACCACATACACTGCTTCACAGGGTCTCTTACTTATGATCCCCAACATGTACAAAATTGCCGGTGAGTTACTCCCCAGCGTGTTCCACGTATCAGCACGTTGCGTAGCTTCACACGCACTTAACATTTTTGGCGACCATTCAGACGTTTATGCTTGCCGTCAGACAGGCTTCGCAATGCTCGCTGAAACCAACACTCAGGAAGTTATGGACCTTGGCGCAGTTGCTCACCTTGCAACCATTAAGAGCCGTGTTCCCTTCATCAACTTCTTTGACGGTTTCCGTACCTCTCACGAAATCCAGAAGATTCAGGTTTGGGATTATGAAGACCTTAAGGAAATGTGCGATATGGATGCTGTTGATGCATTCCGTCAGCGTGCCCTTAACCCTGAACACCCCGTAATGCGTGGTTCACACGAAAACGGCGACATCTTCTTCCAGCACAGAGAAGCTTGCAACAAGTACTATGATGCTGTTCCCGCTATTGTTGAAGAATATATGGACAAGGTTAACGCTAAGCTTGGTACCGATTATAAGCTCTTCAACTACTATGGCGCTGCTGATGCTGAAAAGATTATCATCGCTATGGGCTCTATCTGCGACGTTGCAGAAGAAGTTATCGACTATATGACAGCAGCCGGCGAAAAAGTTGGTCTTGTAAAGGTTCGCCTCTATCGTCCTTTCTCAGCTGAAAAGTTGGTTGAAGCTATCCCCGAAACTGTTAAGAAGATTGCTGTTCTTGACAGAACTAAGGAACCCGGCTCACTTGGTGAACCCTTGTTCCTCGACGTTGTAGCTGCTCTTGCTGCTAC
>JAGAPJ010000139.1 GCA_017623315.1 Clostridia bacterium
ACGCTCTCTCAACTCGTGCAGAAAATTACCAAAACTATAGTCTCTCATAACATCCTCCTTGCTTGCTAAATATATTATACTTATGTCATATCCACAGCGCAAGAGGGTAAATATCTACCTGCGGTAGAATATATTTAAATGGCAATGCAGGAATAACCGTCATACTCTCGGTTAATTTACTGCTTAAAAACAAAGTTTTTAACTGTATTTTGTTTAGTATGATTTCAAATATGTCGGTATGATTTTTGTCATACCATCAAAAATAGAGTTGTCTCGTAATTTCGGGATAACTCTATTTGCATATATAACTTGAAAATTACAATAAAAAATGTTATATTAAATTAAAGAAAAAGCTTGTTGTTATGCTGAAAAATTCAACTTGTGTAAATGACTTCCACAAGTTGAAAACAAAAGCTTCTCTCGTCAGAGGGAGACGAGGTGTAGATTTGTCCCCAGTTTGACACAAGCATATAATAAACCCAAGGCGGTGAGAGCAATAGTGTATAAATCAAAAATGATGATTGTGATGCGTCGAGATTTAAAGATGCGTAAAGGTAAAATAGCGGCACAAGCAGGTCATGCTTGTATCGATGCTATCTTGATGGCGCTGAATAAGGAAGGACGCCTTAATGATTTTGAAATGACTGTAGACGGTATTGTTTTGAAAAATATAGACAAGTCTAGTTCTCCTCTGTCTGATTGGTTTATGTATGGTTGTGCTAAGGTGTGTGTTTATGTCGATTCCGAAGAGGCTTTATTGGATATAGCGCAAAAGGCGAAAGAAAAAGGAATTATTGCCTCTGTTATTACTGATGCAGGAATGACAGAATTTCACGGTGTTCCAACAAAAACTTGCCTTGCTTTAGAACCTTTACCTGCTGATATTGCTGATGAATTGACAGGCGATTTACCGCTCTATTAAATGATTGATTTAGAAATTACTCTTTAGAAGTTAGTTTCAAGAGAAAATCAGGTTTTTAGATAGGTTCCATTTTGAGTGTCGGTCCCAAAAATCCCGAATGCGAAAGCGTTCGGGATTTTACTTTTTCATTTTTCACTTTTCACTCTTCACTAAGTTCGCATTCGGGATTTTTGGGAAGTAAGAAGTAATAGTAAATAGTGAAGAAGTATTGCGGATCCACCGCTTTTATAATATAATCTAGAATGAGAATGTAACAACTTTAATATGAAAACAGGAATACCAAACTAAACTATACTTTGCATAAAAAGTTGCGAAAATTTTTCTTTTATATGATATACTTGTTCTGAAAGATGGGATGAATATGGAAAATATTGCTGAAAAACTAAACTTAGTAATAGAATATATTGAAAGTCACTTGGCGGAAACCATAGAGCCAAAGATAATTGAAAAGATTGCTTGCTGTTCATATTACGACATAGGGAGAATCTTTTCTTTGATAGCGGATATCAATATTTCGGATTATGTACGAAAGCGTAGGTTAACGCTGGCGGGTGCAGAATTGAAATATGATAACGCGAAGGTTATCGATGTAGCATTAAAATATGGGTATGATTCTCCTGTGTTTTTTGCAAGAGCATTTCAATCTTTTCATGGCTTTAATCCGAGTTTGGCAAATAAAAGCGGCGCAGTTCTAAATGTATTTCCACGTTTGGCCTATCAAATAAGTGTGAAAGGTGTAATGGATGTATTGAATAAAGATAAGATAACAATAAACGGAAAAGAATATGAAGCAAGTTATTTTGGTGAGCAAGATATGTCATGGTGGTCTGATTATGCTACGAAACGAGAATTCTGGAGACTTGAAAATGCAAATAATACATTTGAAAAATGTGAGAAGTGCAATGATGTTTTGCCATACAATAACTATCCGCCAATCAAAATCGAAATCGGACAGGTGTTCGTTATTGATTACCACACGAGGAAGGGAACAATAGATAGAAGGTATTATATAGCTGATGGGACAATATGGCAGGGTATGCCGTCAACGAGACAATTTGTAATTAGCGAACAATAAGGTTTAAATTTGTTGTGTCAAACACAAAAGCAAATTAAACAAATATATGTAGGAGATGAATGAATGAAAATATTTGATTGTTTCAAACTTTCAAAACAACTTATAGATGAAACGGAGTTTGTAAAGGTATATAAATTGGTTTATGATGAGAAAGAATACAAAATCATAATAACTAAACACTTTGCAAACAAACACACAATAATTCATTTCATTGATAATACTATTTGCTGGGAACAAATACCTCGATTTCCTCGATTTTCTGGAATACTTCCTGGTGATAATATCCCGATATACAAATTCGATGGAAAAACTTTGAACACAATATTTGTTCTCAAAGGAAATCCTGGTGGAGACGAGGGATTAGATAACGGTATTTTCAGAAGTTCAAAAAAATATGATGAAAACTTTGTAAACTGTATGACATATAAGAAATTTAAAGATATGTAAAAAAATTCTCGATTTCAGGCACATATAATTCGTGCCATTAAGTTCAAAACACCCAAAAATCCCGAATGCGAAAGCGTTCGGGATTTTACTTTTTCATTTTTCACTTTTCACTCTTCACTAAGTTCGCATTCGGGATTTTTGGAAAGTAAGAAGTAATAGTGAAGAGTGAAGAAGTAATGTGTGGCTTCGCCACGGATTATAAAATACAATGCTCCGCATTGATTTTTACCGCGTTTATGCCGTGTTTGCGTTAAAATAGGGAAAAATTCTGCATTAAAATTCAACTCTCAGTTGAAAAAAATCGTTTTGTAAGTTATTGTCAGTATAAAAGTTGTATGATATACTTTAACTGAGCTCGATAATAAGTGCACTTTATTTCATTTAGGAGGCACATAATGAATATTGGAAATAAAATTAGAGAACTACGCAAACAACGAGGCATAACTCAAGAACAGTTAGCGGAGAGCATAGGAATTTCTTTTCAAGCTGTTAGCAAATGGGAAAATAATATTGCTCTTCCAGATATCACACTTGCACCCGTTTTGGCAAGTTATTTTGGTGTATCGATGGATGAATTATTCGATTTCAATCTAAAGAAAATCGAATGTGCAGTTAAGAGCATAACCGATGAAGCATATAAATACAGAGAGAGCAATCCTGCTGAGAGCAGGCGAATACTTGAAGAGGGGCTAAAGCAATATCCTGCAAACGACATATTGTTAAACAACTTACTTTATGTTTTGAATTATTCAGAAAACCCGGATGAAACGATTGTTGTTGCCAGTAACCTCATTGAAAAAACATCCCAAAATGATGTGAAATATGATGCTTTCCGATTCCTTGCTTATGCTTATAAGTCGAAAGGAGATTATGAGAGTGCAGAGGCTGCCATTGAGCAAATTCCTGAAATATATTTTACTAAGTTAACAGAGAAAGCATATCTTTTGTCAGGAAAAGAAAAATTTGAAGCTGCCGGAAAGCAAAAATGGATTTCTTTCGAAAACCTGCTTCAAATGATGTGGAAGTTAGCTGAATATTATGAAGAAAACGGAAAAGTAGAGGAAGCCATTGAGGAAACTGAAAAAGCCTTAAATCTCATATCTATCATCAAAAACGCTCAATTTGATACTTATATAAAATATTTCGGCGAGCAAATAAAGCGATTGAAAAATAAGCTCTATACTATCAATTATTAGTTAAGGCAGGAATAGCCGTCATACCTTTGGCGGTTTTACTGCTTAAAAACAAAGTTTTCAACTACATTTTCTTTGGTATGATTTTTAATGTGTCGGTATGATTTTTGTCATACCATCAAAAATAGAGTTATCTCGTAAATTCGGGATAACTCTATTTACATATATAACTTGAAAATTTTAATAGAAAATGTTATATTAAATTTAAGAAAATTTTTGTTGTTATGCGGAATTTTTAACTTGTGGAAATGACTTCCACAAGTTACGATGTTTGATGATAACCTAGCCTCCCTCGTCAGATGGAGCCAAAGGCTAAACTTGTGCCTAATTTAACACAAGCATATAATATACCCAAGGCAGTGATGGTATGAAAACTTCTCAAAGAATTAGAATTATATTATTTGCATTGGTATATGGTGTTAATCTTTTGCTTGTGCTAATTCTTTGGTTGTGTGGAATTAGCGGTGATATTTTGCTCGGGATTTTTGCTATTATATTTTACCGTTTAAGCCTATGGCTTTCGCCATTCATGGTAACGGCTATTTGTTGGCTACCGTTAAAACCAAGAATGCCTGTGCGCAAAAAGCTAATATTTAATTTTGTTCATCTTCTTTTTTGCGGAATTTTATTTTTAACATGCTATCTTTTATTTGGAAATTGGTATTAATGCGATTAGTATACCGATGAATTTTTTTTTATTTGAGTCAGGAAATTTAACGGTTATAGAAAGGGCAGCTAATATGAGCGAAAAATATAAGGATTTTGAAAAGGAATATGATTCGTTAAAGGATATTATTGAATTTCAAAATAATACGTTCAATCCGGGTCATTATGTTGGTACGGGCAAGGTGCCACCCACCGTTTCAGCACCGGGAAATGCAACACCGTTAGTTGTGCTTTGCTTTGTTGCAGCGGTTCTTTTGGCGGCTTTTGGGCTGTATTTATTTTTTGGCAACACAACCGTTACCTTTATGGGATTAATTGAATCACCCATAGTAAATAAAATTATTGCATTAATTATAATGTTAATATTATCAGCATTTTTCACGGCTGCAGGTTTTACTTATCTTAAAAAAGCCAAGAAATATTATAAATTAAAAAAGGATATGAAAAACGAGCTGATTGATGAAACGGTTGAAGATAAGCTCTGGCAACGCACCTGCCCAAAATGCGGCACCTCACACGATATTGATTATCCCAAATGCCCTAACTGTAAATTTGATTATCTTAAACGATAGGGCGTTTATATCGTTAGATAGGGTGGGATAGTAGATGCTTAAAAACGATAAAATTTACCGTATTGTCAGCATAATTAATTTTATTTTACATATTTGTGTTTTTATGTTTGTTGTGGTTGTTGGTTTTTTGCCGTTTTTGGAAAACTATAATTTCTACGAGTGCTTTGTTGGCTTTTTCGGTAAAGCTTTAAGCACGCTTCAGCCATATTTTTTAATGACTGTTTTGCTATTAACCTGTATTTTTGCTTTCTTAGCTATTAAAAAACCGTCATTTTCAATTTTAATGTTAGCCTCCACGTCATCTTTTTTTGTTACGGCTATAATGCCTTATGCTATTGAGGCAATGGTAGTGGGCTTTGCGTCGCCTTGGGTTTCAGCAAGTATGTCAACCTATAATATAGGGTTTAAATTGATAGGGGTTGCTTCTTATATCGTTTATTTTGATATGGCGTTTTTAGTTTATTCAATTATTACGTTAATAATTAGAGGCATAAGAAACTCTTAAAATGTGGTGATGAATTTTATTTAGTGTTTTCAAAACCGCACAGTGGCAAAATTCTCATGGCATACAACACCCAAATGTTTGAAGTGAAAAAATAATAGTTTATTGTTTAATTTTGAAGAATAAATAAAAACGGTCACCTACAGGCAGGTGACCGTTTTTGCTATGTATTTTTCGTAATTAGAGATACATGATTTCTTCTAAAATTTCTTCTAACGCATAGCCAAAGCCAGGAAGAATAAGAGGAAGAATAAATGCAGCTACAAAATTTACTACAAATAAAACTAAAGAAGCAAAGCCGCAAATGATACCTGCAATTGCCATACCGTTTTTCTTGCCGTTTTCATTCTTAGGCGCAATAAAACCTAAAATAGCGGCGCCAATACCCAAAGGTATTGAAACCCAATAGCAGCAGCAGTTGAAAACAATACCTAAAATACCTGCAACTAAAGCGAGAATTGCTAAAACGTTAACCTTCTTTTTAGCGGGTGCAGCTTCTTCAACAACGGGAGCTTCAACCTCAACGGTTTCTACAGTTTCAACTTCTTTATTTTCCATATTTTCCATTTTCAAATACCCCTTTCATAAAATTTATTAAATTTTATCATAATGTTATGCAAAAATCAACTTTTTTTGACAAATTATTGCATTTAATAATAGATTTATGTTATATTGGTTAGGTAATTTAAGGGAAAGGGTGATATTATGCTTTTAAATCGCAAGCAACAATGGATTACGTTTGCAATTATTAACGGTGTTTTACTGTTTGTTTTGCTGTTTTTTCCATTTTATTGGAAGTATATAATGGACTTGCCCTTTAACAAATGCACAATGCTTGAAAATCTGCATTTATACTGTCCCGCATGCGGTGGCACCCGTGCTTTTCACGCTATGCTCGAATTTGATATTATTTCGGCTTTTGTATATAATCCAATAGTGCCGCTTGGTGTTATTGGTTTTATTGTCTACGAAATTGGGATGATTAAATATTTAATTTTAAAGCGTGACCGTGAAATTTTTATAAAACCGTGGATGATTTATGCCGTTTTGATTTTTTGGGGCGTATATTTTATTGTGCGAAATGTGTTGCTTTTTTACGGTATTGATTTAGTTGGTGACATAATTATATAAATTAAGGTTTGTGAAGATATATACCAAATTAAATGAAGTTTATACTTTGATTTATGTTTTTGTTATTGTATAATAGTAAAGGGTGATAAAATGCTTTACGACATAATTAAAAAACGACAGCTTCCGCTACTTAAAAGCCGTGTTGAAATGCTTGAAATTTTACAGCGTGAAGAATATGGCTATATGCCGCCAAAGCCTGAAAGCCTTTCTTTTGAAGAGGAAAGCGATATAATTCTGAATTTTTGTGCTGGCAGAGCGGTTTGTAATAAAATTTCTGCAAAAGCTGTTATAAACGGTAAGAATTTTGATTTTCCGTTTTATGCCGTTATGCCGACTGATAATGAAAAGCACCCGTTTTTTATACATATAAATTTCAGAAGCGATATTCCCGACCGTTATCAGCCGACTGAAGAGATTATTGACAATGGCTTTGCAGTGCTTTGCTTTAATTATAAGGATGTTACAAGTGACGATAATGATATGACAAACGGTCTTTCGGGTGTGCTTTATCCCGACGGTAAGCGCGGACCTACTGACGCAGGTAAAATTGCGATGTGGGCATGGGCGGCGCAAAGAGTAATGGACTATGCTTATACTAAATCCGATGTGTTAGATCTTGAAAACTGTGCGGTTTGCGGTCATTCCCGTCTTGGAAAAACTGCACTTGTTACTGCTGCTACCGATGAGCGCTTTAAGTTCGCATATTCAAACGATTCGGGCAATTCGGGTGCAGCAATTGCACGCGATAATACAGGTGAAACTATTGAGGTTATAACTCGCGTTTTCCCGTTTTGGTTTTGCGAAAATTACCGCCAATATGTTGATAATGAGCATAATATGCCCTTTGACCAGCATTATTTAGCGGCTTCAATTGCACCGAGAAGGGTGCTTATAGGCAGTGCAAGTGAGGACGCTTGGGCTGACCCATTGAGTGAAATGCTTTGTTGTGTAGCGGCAAGTGATGCCTTCGAAAACGGTTTTAAGTTTGAAAACCGCCCACCGCAAATTGACGACTGCTTTTTTGATGGGGACATAGGCTATCATATGCGAGAAGGCTTGCATTATTTCAGCCGACAAGACTGGCAAAGATTAATAGAGTTTATGAAGCTTCATAAGAATTAGCTTAAAAGCCCTGCAAATGCAGGGCTTAAATTTTTGTTGATTTTTGATTCTTACTGTAGTATATTTAAATTAGAATATACTTTGAGGGAGAGGTATAACTATGGAAAATGAAAACAAAAATATAATCGTTGGGGAAGATGGTTCCTATTTTGACGGCGGCTATTGGGCTTATATCGGCTATAATCTTGTGGTTGCTTTTGTGAGTTCGATAACTTTCGGTATTGCGTACCCCTGGCTTAAATGCTGGTACCAAAAATGGTTGGCTTCTCACACCATTATTAACGGTAAGCGTATGACCTTTGACGGCAAAGGCGGCGAGCTTTTTGGCAAATACATACTTTGGTTGTTTTTGAGCTGGTTAACCTGTGGCATTTATGGCTTGTGGATGGCAGTCGCCCTTAAAAAATGGATAAGCGAATATACCCATTTTGAAGGCGAGCCCGATAATAACAGCTTTTTCGACGGTACTGTTGGTGACTATTTTGTAACAAGCATTTTGTCGGCATTGGCATTATTTGTGCCTTTCGCAGGTCCTGCTTGGTCGAAGATTATTATGACCCGTTGGTTTGTTAACCACACAATTGTTGACTCTCGTCGATTGGCTTTCCGCGGTACAGTTGGCGATTTGTTCCTAAAATATTTGCTTTGGGGTCTTTTAACAACCGTTACCTGCGGTATTTTCGCTTGGTTTGTACCTGTTAAATATATTAAGTGGGAAACCGAGCATACCTTTGACGAGGACGGCACACCTGAAGCGTTAAGTCAAAAGGCAAATTATAAAACCCAAATTCATACCGATGCGGTAATGCTTCAAAGCGGTGACAGCGCACAAATTGAAAATATTAAAGCGCAAATGCTTACCGAAGCAAACGAAGGTCTTAACGAAAGCGATTTAGCAAGGCTTGAAAGTGCTATCCGTTTTGCCGACATTCTTAAGGAATGTGGTCAGGAATTCAGCAATGAAGAAGTATCACTTATTGATAATTGTGTTATCACAGCACGTAAGCTTAAAGCCGAAAAGCCTATTGCCCGAAAGTCAAAGGTTGGCGTAATAATTATTGCCGCAATTGTAGCCTTCTTAATGTTTATTGGTGTTGTGGGCGGTATTTTTGTTGGCGCAATGTTTTTTATGAGGAATACCGATTTTAGAGGTCCTGGTATGGCTGTTGCCGGTGATGAATATGTCAATGTTGCAAGTACTACTTTTGACAGTAACCTTTCAGAAAAGGCTGCAAGTCAGGGCTATACCATAACTGAAGTGGCAAGTGGTGTGGGCGAAAAGGTGTATGAATTAAAAAACAATTATCACCTTAATTCCAGCGTTGAAATTTATGTGGTGACTGAAGCCGGTTATGTTGATGAAATTAAAATCAGTGGTCAACGTAAGATAGGTTTTTATGATAACCAAAACGATATAAAAGCTGCAATAAAATATGTTTATTATAGCCTTTGTTTAGGCGAAACCTATGATATTGAACCTAATATTGATATTGAAGGTTCCTATAATTATGGTATGTGGAGCTTTGATTTCTTAAAAAATGGTGATATTGTAACTGTTGAAATAACAAAAAATTAGGTAATTTAAAAGGAGATGCTTCGGCATCTCCTTTTAAAGTTCTTTATTTCAAATTATAGTTTATCGCTTGGTTGAATTAATATATCGTGTAGGGACAATTCACGAATTGTCCGTAAAACTTCGCTATGCACAAGAGGGCGATTCGTGAATCGCCCCTACGAATATGAAATCTAATTTGTACTTTAATTCCGAATTTCACCTCAGGGTAAACCCCAATTTGTCTTCATATTATAACCGAAACCTCGCCGCTTGAAAGGGTGGTAAGGTTGCCGTTTGCAAGGCGGACGGTTACATGGCAGTTATCGTCAATTTCTAAAACCGTGCCGCTGGCAATAATTTCACCTTGCTTTAAAATGCTAACCTTTTTGTTTATAACAATATTTTTTTGGCGGTATAGGGATAAAAATTCACGCTTTTCAAGGTTATTATATTGGTAAAACAAATTATCAATTACTTTGGCGGTAAGCTGTTCACAAAGGGCGAGGGAATAATTGTCAAAAACTGTACCTGCAATATCCCTAATTTCGTCGTTAAAGCCGTTTGCGGTGGGGTAGGCGTTAATTCCTATACCCACGACAATAAACCCGTTGTTGCCTCTAAAACCGCCTTCACATAAAATCCCACACACCTTTTTGTTATTTATCAAAATGTCGTTAACCCATTTAATTTGGGTGGTTTTATTCGCAACATCTTCAATTGCATCACTTACTGCAACAGCAGTGGCGGCGGTTAAAAGTGCGGGGTCGATTAAGGCTTTAGGACGGAGCAATATGCTCATATAAATTCCACCCTCATTAGAATAAAATTTGCGGTCATATCGTCCGCGCCCTGCGGTTTGTGAAAGGGCGATTATAACTTCACCCTCATCTTTACCGTCAATCGCCATTTGTTTTAAAAGAGAGTTTGTAGAATCAACACAGTCATAAACCGAAAGATTTATGTTTTTGGTTTTTATATTAAATAAAATGCCTTTTGCAGTAATTGTTTTATCCACTAAAATTACCCCCCATTTTAATAAGAATAACCTTGACAAAGGCTTTTGAATTTATTATAATAATTTTTGCTGGTAAAAGCAATATTTTTATATGGAAGCGTATCGAAGTGGTCATAACGGACATGACTCGAAATTCTCGTATTCAAGTGGTATCTACCATTTTACAAAGCCTTTAACGGTGCGGGTTTGCGGAGTCACACGGCTTTGATTCCACTTTCTTATCTAATGCACTATCTAATATAAATTTAATATCGGTTAAAACTCTATTTTAGAGTTTGACATATACGGAGGGTTATCGAAGTGGTCATAACGGGGCTGACTCGAAATCTTCTTCGCCAAACGGAAGCCGAAACGCCGAAAACCCTTTAACCATGCGGGTTTCGGGCATTCCATCGTTTCTAAAACGATCCCAGTTCTAACGGGAATTCTAATACAACTGAATATTGCGTTAATCTCGGTATGCCGAGTTAACATATACGGAGAGGTATCGAAGTGGTCATAACGGGGCTGACTCGAAATCAGTTTGCGAGCAATCGCACATGGGTTCGA
>JAGAPJ010000018.1 GCA_017623315.1 Clostridia bacterium
AAGAAAAATGGACGTAATCAAGGAATTAACTGCTGAACAGCTCAAAAAAGACGTTCCTGAACTTTTAATCGGTTCTACCGTTAAGGTTCACGTTCGCATTAAGGAAGGCGAAAAGGAAAGAATTCAGGTTTTCGAAGGCACTATTATCGCTAAGAACAATAGCGGCATCGCTGAAACCTTCACCGTTCGTCGTGTTTCTTACGGCGTTGGCGTTGAACGTGTATTCCCTGTACACTCACCTTCAGTTGCTAAGGTTGAACTCGTACGCAAGGGTAAAGTTCGCAGAGCTAAGCTCTACTATCTCCGTGATAGAGTTGGTAAGGCTGCAAAGGTTAAAGAAAAGATTTAATCTTGGAAGGGGGACGGGTAAATGCCTTGTCCCCCTTTGTTTTTAAGTAATAAGTAATAGGTAAGAGTGTAGGTTTATGAACGATTTTCAAAAAGGCTTTGTAATTAACACGTCTATTGTAGACGACGAAATAGCCGAAAAACAAAAACCAAATTATCAAAAAGAGGTTGTAGAATGGCTGAGCGTTATTGCTTCGGCTTTAATAATCGTTGTCTTTTTATTTGGCTTTGTGTTCAGGGTTGCCGTTATTAGCGGCGACAGTATGAAAAACACTCTTTTTAACGCTGATGTGGTGGTAATATCTAACTTTAATTATACGCCAAAGCAGGGTGACATTGTGGTGGTTTCCCGTAATGCTGAAAATGCGCCCGAAGCTATGCGTGCCGAAAACGGCCCAATTATAAAGCGTGTTATTGCTACCGAAGAACAGGAGGTTAATATCGACTTTGAAGCAGGCACCGTTTACGTTGACGGAATACCTCTAAACGAGCCGTATATAAGCACCCCTACCACCGATCAATATGACGTCCAGTTTCCCGTAACTGTTCCGAAGGGCTGTATTTTTGTGCTTGGTGACAACCGTGCGGTATCGCTTGACAGCCGTAACAGCCGTATTGGTGACGGTGGTATGATAGATACCCGCTACGTTTTAGGTCACGCGGTTTACAGGATGTTCCCGTTTGATAGAATAGGGGGCTTAAGCTTAGATGATTGATAATTCACAAAGCATTCAATGGTTCCCCGGTCATATGGCCAAAACTAAGCGTAAAATAAAGGAAATTTTACCAATTATTGACGCTGTGGCCGAGGTTGTAGACGCTAGAATTCCGCTTTCCTCTCGCAACCCCGATTTGCATGAAATTATTGAAAATAAACCCCACATAATTTTGCTTAACAAGTGCGATATGGCCGACCCCACTGCTACAAAGGAATGGATAGATTATTACAAATCACAGGGTATTACTGCAATTGCGGTTGACTGCAAAAGCGGTAAGGGGCTTAACACCTTTAAGGACACTATAAAAACCACCCTTTCGGACAAGCTCCAGAGCTATAAGGAAAAAGGAATGGTGGGCAAGCCTCTTCGTGTAATGGTTGTGGGCATACCAAACGTTGGCAAATCGTCTTTTATTAATAAAATTGCGGGTAAAACCCGCGCCAAAGCTGAAAATCGCCCCGGTGTTACAAGGGGTAACCAATGGTTTACTATTGACAAGCAACTTGAACTTTTAGACACCCCCGGTGTTTTATGGCCTAAGTTTGAGGATAAAACCGTGGGTGAGCATCTTGCAGTTACAGGTGCTGTTAAGGATAGAATTTTAGATATTGAGCTTTTAGCAATGCGCCTTATTGAAATTTTAGCTGACGGGTATGAGGATTTATTAATCGCCCGTTACGGCAATCTTGATTTTTCGGTTGACAGCTATGAGGTGCTTTGCCAAATCGGTAAAAAGCGCGGTATGGTTATTCGTGGAGGAGATATCGATACTGAACGTGCGGCAAATATGCTGCTTGAAGAATACCGAAATCAAAAAATTGGTAATATTACTTTAGAAAGGGTATGTAACAATGCCTGATTACAGTTATGAAAAAGCCGCTGAAACCAGCGGCTTTAAGTTAATATGCGGTGTTGATGAGGCGGGCAGGGGACCATTAGCTGGTCCCGTTTGCGCCGCTGCCGTAATTTTGCCAGAAGGTTTAGAAATCCCGGGGCTTAACGATTCTAAAAAGCTTAGTGAAAAAAAGCGTGAGCAATTATTTGATATTATAACCGAAAAGGCGCTTGCCTACTGCGTGGCTTATGGAACACTCGAAGAAATTGAAGAAAAAAACATTTTACAGGCAACCTTTTTGGCTATGAACCGCGCTATTGAGGGTTTACAGCTAAAGTCGGATTTTGCACTTATAGACGGCAACAAAATACCTGCAGGTATTAAAATTCCCGCTGCGGCTATTGTTAAGGGTGATGCAAAATCAATGTCAATTGCGGCGGCTTCAATTCTTGCAAAGGTTAGCCGTGACAGGCTGCTTATGGAATATGATAAAAAATATCCTCAGTACCAATTTGCAAAGCATAAGGGCTACGGCACTAAATTACATACCGACTTAATTAAAGAACACGGCCCGTGTGAAATTCACCGTTTATCATTTTTAAAAAACATTTTGGGTGATAAATAATGAACATTGGCGAGGTTGGTCTTCAGGGCGAAAAGCGTGTTGCACATTTTTTGCGTCAGCGTGGCTTTAACGTTATAAAACGAAATTATCAGTGCCGATATGGCGAAATTGACATAATTGCCGAAAACAGTGAGTATATTCTTTTTGTCGAGGTTAAAACCCGAAAGCTTAATGCGCTGATTTCGGGAATAGATGCGGTTGACAGCCACAAGCAGTCACGCCTTACTCTTGCTGCGCAGGATTATATCACAAAAACCTATTGCGAAAAGCAACCTCGTTTTGATGTGGCAGAGGTTACGGTGTTCGAAAAGTCTGACGGCAGTGTGGGTTATAGCCTTAAATATTTAGAAAACGCTTTTTAGGTGAAGTATGCGCTTTTTCGATTTGCATTGTGACACGGCTTATAAAATGTATCGTGAAAAACAGGGCTTTTATAAAAATAACCTTGCAATTTCGGGGCAAAAGGGTGAAGCGTTCGACGGTTGGCGCCAAACCTTTGCAGTTTGGTTGCCTGAAGATTTAAAAAATCCCTTTAACTTTTATAAAAACACGCTTTCATATTTAAAGGCAAATTTATGTGGTAACGTAAAGCCAATTTATGCAGTTGAGGGCGGTACGGTTTTGGAAAATGATGTCGACCGTATTTATGCCTTAAAACAGGACGGAATAAGGCTTTTAACACTTACCTGGAACGGCGAAAACGCTATTGCAGGTGGTACGAAAAGCGATAAAGGGTTAACCGATTTTGGCAAAACCGTTATTGATAAAATGAATAAAATTAATATGGCGGTTGATGTGTCTCATCTTAACGATAAAAGCTTTTTTGAGGTAATCGACCGTGCCGAAAAACCGCTTGCAAGCCACAGTAATTGCCGAAAAATATGTGACCATCCGCGCAATTTGAGTGACAGCCAAATTAAGCTAATTTGTCAAAAAGGCGGTTTAATAGGGCTAAATTTTTACCCTATATTTTTAGGGGATAACCCAATGGAAAAAATATACCAAAATATCTATCACTTGTGTGCTATGGGGTATGAAAATAATATTGCAATAGGTTCTGATTTTGACGGAGCTGATATGGCAAACGAGCTTTGCGATATTACAAAAATTTCTGATTTACACACCTTTTTACAGCAAAAAGGTTTAAAAAATAGCTTACTTAATAAAATATTTTATAAAAATGCTCATATAACCTTTGACAAATGGGATTTATTATAATAAAATGGTAAAAGTAGTATAAACATTAAGGATGTATGGTTTATGAATTACATTAGTACAAGAGATAAACAGGTAAAAACCACCGCTGCAGGCGCTATTTCACAGGGCATTTCTGTTGAAGGCGGTCTATTCGTGCCTGATACTTTTCCCACCTTCGATAAGGCTGATTTTTTAAAGCTTTGCGAAATGGATTATATTGGTCGTGCAAAGTTCGTTTTAAGCCATTTCTTAAACGACTTTAACGACGAAGAAATTGACTATTGCGTAAAGGGCGCTTACACAGGAAGCTTTGATAATGAACAGCCTGCTCCTATTGCGCTTTTGGGTGAAAATGCAAACCTTCTTGAATTATGGCACGGTCCCACCTGTGCGTTTAAGGACTTGGCGTTACAACTTTTGCCCTATCTTTTGACCACCTCTGCTAAAAAGGTGTCTAAGGGTAAGAAAATTGTTATTTTGGTTGCAACCTCGGGCGATACCGGTAAAGCCGCGCTTGAAGGCTTTTGCGACGTGCCCGATACTGAAATTGTGGTATTTTATCCCAGCGATGGCGTAAGCCCAATGCAAAAGCTTCAAATGGCTTCACAAAAGGGTGAAAACGTTCACGTTTGTGCAATTAAGGGCAACTTTGACGACGCACAAACAGGTGTTAAAAATATCTTTACAAATAACGACGTTAAAAATAAGTTAGCTGAAAATAATATGCAGTTCTCTTCTGCAAACTCAATTAACTGGGGTCGTTTAGCGCCGCAAATTGTTTATTACGTTTCGGCTTATTGCGACCTGTTAAAGCGTGAGGATGACTATCTCAAGGACGGCTTTAACATTGTTGTTCCCACAGGTAACTTTGGTAACATTTTGGCA
Source organism: Clostridia bacterium (assembly GCA_017623315.1). Taxonomy (GTDB): domain Bacteria; phylum Bacillota; class Clostridia; order Oscillospirales; family Acutalibacteraceae; genus UBA737. The sequence continues at coordinate 4,610 of JAGAPJ010000018.1, forward strand.
GCTTATTATGCTAAAAAAATGGGTGTACCTGTTAAGAAGCTTATTTGCGCTTCAAACGTAAATAACGTTTTAACCGACTTTATAAATACCGGCAAATACGACCGTAACCGCAGCTTCTTTACAACTATTTCACCTTCTATGGATATTCTAATTTCTTCTAACCTTGAAAGAATGTTGTTTGAACTTTCGGGTGAAGATGATACCGCAGTTGCAAAAATGCAAAAGGAATTAAGCGAAAAGGGCACCTTTACGGTAAGCGACGACGTAAAAGCAAAAATGAGTGAACTTTTCTGGGGTGGCTGCTGTGACGATGAAAGCACCCTTAAAACAATTGGCGATTTGTTCAGTGAATATGGTTATCTTTGTGATACTCATACCGCTGTTGCAATGAACGTTTATAAGCAGTATGTAGAAAAAACAGGGGACGATATTCCCACCGTTATTGCTTCTACCGCTTCACCATATAAGTTTGCCGCAAGCGTTTTAGACGCTGTAAGCGACCAAAGGGGCGAAAGTGAATTTGATACAGTTCGTGTATTAAACGAGATTACAAAAACCGAAATTCCGGCCCCCATTACAGCGCTTGAAAACGCAACCGTTCGCTTTAATGAAATTTGCGAAAAAGAAAATATGTTGAATGCTGTTTATTCGGCTTTAAATATCGAATAATAAAAAAGCCACTGTTTTGCAGTGGCTTTTTTAAAAAACTTGATTTTTTAATTACTTTGCCTTAAAGGTATCGCAGCAGGTTTCTTCTGCGTTTGATGCCATACCGTTACCAACGTGAATCTTACCTGCTGAACAGGTGTTGTTTGCTGCGTGGTACATACAGTTTTTAACGTCGCAGGAAATGCACACGTTAGATTCGCACTTATTTTCCATCATAATCAAGTCCTTTCTGACCGTTTGGTCTTTAGTATTTTGTCTTGATTTTTTAAAATTATACGAAAGGGGAGAATTTTTTTCAAAATGAGCATTTATGCAATTTCGGATTTGCATTTGTCCTTTGGCGCCGACAAACCAATGGATATTTTTCGTGGTTGGGGCAGTCACACCGAAAGAATAAAAGCCAATTGGTGTCGCCTTATTTGTGATAATGATACGGTAATTCTCCCAGGTGATTTTTCGTGGGGACTGAAATTACAGGAAACGTTAGAAGACTTTAAGTTTTTAGAAAGTCTTCCCGGTAAAAAGATTATTTTAAAGGGCAACCACGATTTATGGTGGTCAACCGTTAAAAAGCTGCGTGAATTTTTTGCGGCTAACGACATAAAATCGGTTGAAATTTTGTTTAATAATACCGTCACGGCCGAAGGCTATGCCATTGCGGGTACACGTGGATGGTTTTATGACGACAAGGCCGATAAAAAAATCATCGCGCGTGAGGTGGGTAGACTTGAAACGTCACTTAAAGCGGCTGAAGAAACAGGTCTTCCTGTTTTAGTATTTTTACATTATCCGCCCGTTTATAATACTGAAGTCTGCCGTGAAATTTTTGAGGTTATAAAAGCCTATAATATCAAAACGGTTTATCACGGCCACATTCACGGTGCAGGCTTAAATAACGCTGTAAAAGAGTTTGAGGGTGTCGAATTTAAGCTTATTTCCTGTGATTGTGTCGATTTTACACCTGTTTTAGTAATTAAGTAAATATATTTTAAATAATATTAAAAAAATAGTGGAAAAATTTGAAAACTTGTGTTATAATCGGTTCGTATGCGAAAATGTCCGTAATAAACGGTTGTTTTCGGCTCTAAATAAGAAATTTGCATATATTATGCGGAGGTAAAAAAATGACTTTAAAAGAAACAAAAAATTTAAGCGCAAACAGATATGAGCTTACAATTGCTATCAGCGCTGAAGAATTAGCTGAAGCTGTTAAGAAGGCTTATGAAAGCAGAAAGGCTGATATTTCTATTCCTGGTTTCCGCAAGGGTAAGGTTCCTTTTTCAATGGTTGTTAAAATGTACGGTGAAGAAGCATTCTATGAAGATGCTCTCAACATTCTTTATCCCGATGCGGTTGATGCCGCTATTAAGGAATCAGGCCTTAAGATAATTAACGATAAGATGGATACCGACATCGAATCTATCTCTAAGGAAGACGGTGTTGTTATGAAGGTTGCAGTTACAACCTATCCTGAAATCGAAATTGGCGAATACAAGGGCTTAAAGGCTGAAAAGCTTATCGCTAAGGTAGAAGACAGCGAGGTTGACGCTCAAATCAATGCTATGGCTCAGCGTAATGCTCGTATGGTATCTGTAGAAGACCGTGCAGCTCAAATGGGCGACACCGCAGTTATTGACTTTGAAGGCTTTAAGGACGGTGTTGCATTCGAAGGCGGCAAGGGCGAAGGCTATTCATTAGAGCTTGGCTCAGGCTCTTTCATCCCCGGCTTTGAAGAACAAATCGTTGGCAAAAATATTGGCGAAGAATTTGATATCGTTGTAACCTTCCCCGAAGAATATGGCGCTGAAGAGCTTGCAGGTAAAGAAGCCACCTTCAAGATTAAGCTACACGAAATCAAGTTCCAGGAGCTTCCTGAAATTGATGACGAATTTGCAAAGGATGTAAGCGAATTTGATACTTTAGACGAGCTTAAGGCTGACATTAAGGAAAAGGCTCTTGCTCAAAAGGCTAAGATTGCTGACGAAGAGGCTGAAAACGAGCTTGTTCAGCAGATTGTTGACAGCATTAAGGGTGAAATTCCCGAAGCTATGTTTGAAAGTCGCTTACAGCAAAGCGTTGAAGAATTTGGCTACCGTTTACAGATGCAGGGCTTAGACCTTGACACCTACCTCAAGTATTCAAACACTTCAATGGATGATTTCAAGGCTACCTTCCGTCCTCAAGCTGAAGCACAGGTTAAGTTCCGCCTTGCTTTAGAAAAGATTGTTGAGCTTGAAAAAATTGAAGCTGACGACGAAGCTATTGAAGCTGAGTTCAAAAAGCTTGCTGAAGCTTACGGTATGGAAGTTGAAGCTGTTAAGAACGCTATTCCCGCAAGTGAGCTTGCAAAGGACGTTGCTGTTCAAAAGGCTATTGACTTTATTAAGGAAAATGCAGTTATCACCGAAGTAGAGGCAAAGACTGAAAAGAAGCCTGCTGCTAAGAAAAAGACCACAACTGCAAAGAAAACCACCAAAAAAGCAGAGGAAGCTGCTGAATAATTGATTATAAACCGTTAAAAAGGTTCATAATATTAATTGAAAATTAAGCCGGCACTTAAGTGTGCCGGCAATTTTAAAAAGGAGTGTATTTTATGAGTTTTGTACCTTATGTTATTGAACAAACAAGTAGAGGAGAGCGTTCATACGACATATTTTCCCGTCTTTTAAACGACCGCATCATTATGCTTAACGGCGAAGTTAA
>JAGAPJ010000001.1 GCA_017623315.1 Clostridia bacterium
CAGTTAAGGGTCTTTTCGGCAAACCTACAGTTGAAAACAATGTTGAAACCTTTGCTAATATTCCTCAGATTATCCTCAGAGGCGCTGATTGGTTTGCATCAATGGGTACCGAGAAAACAAAGGGTACTAAGGTATTCGCACTTGGCGGTAAAATTGCTCATACAGGTCTTGTTGAAATTCCTATGGGTACAACCCTTCGTCATATTATTGATGAAATCGGTGGCGGTATTCCTAACGGTAAGAAATTTAAGGCTGCTCAAACAGGTGGTCCTTCAGGTGGTTGTATTCCTGCACACCTTATTGATACCCCTGTTGACTATGACAACCTTACAGCTATCGGCTGTATGATGGGCTCAGGCGGTCTTATCGTTATGGACGAAGACAACTGTATGGTTGATATGGCTAAATTCTTCCTTGAATTCACCGTTGACGAATCTTGCGGTAAGTGTACTCCTTGCCGTGTGGGTACAAAGCGCCTTTTGGAAATTCTTGATAAGATTACTTCAGGTAAGGGCACACTAGAAGACGTTGATCGTCTTGAAGAACTTTGCTACTACATTAAGCAAAACTCACTTTGCGGTCTCGGTCAAACTGCTCCTAACCCCGTTCTTTCAACACTTAACTTCTTCCGTGACGAATATATTGCTCACGTTGTAGATAAGAAGTGTCCCGCAGGTGTATGTAAAGACCTTCTCAAGTTCTCTATTGATAAAGATAAATGTATCGGTTGCGGTCTCTGTGCAAGAAATTGCCCTGCTGACGCTATTTCTAAGACTGATTATATTGCACCCGGTCATAAGCTTCCTTCTTACGTTATCGACGCTAACAAGTGCGTTAAGTGCGGCGTATGTATTGATAACTGTAAGTTTAAGGCAATCAGCAAGATTTAAGAAAGGAGCCGAAATATAATGGATATGATTACTTTAAAAATTAACGGTATTTCTGTTACCGTTCCCAAGGGCTCTACTGTATTAGATGCTGCCCGTGTTGCCGGTATTGAAATTCCCACCCTTTGCTTTATGAAGGAAAAGAACGAAATCGGTGCTTGCCGTATTTGCGTTGTTGAAGTAAACGAAGGCCGTGGCTTTAGAATGGTTACCGCTTGCGTATTCCCTGCAAGTGAAGGTATGGAAGTTTTAACCAACACCGAAAAGGTTCAAAAGGCTCGCAAGACCACTTTGGAGCTTATTCTTTCTACCCACGAAAAGAAGTGTCTTTCTTGCTCACGCTCAACAAATTGCGAACTTCAAAAGCTTTGCCTTGATTATGGCGTAGATGAAAGCGCATTTGAAGGCTTTAAGCCCGTTTACGAGCTTGACAACAGCACTCCTCACTTAGTTCGTGACAACAATAAGTGTATTCTTTGCCGTCGTTGCGTTGCTGCTTGTAACGAACAGTATGTTGGCGTTATCGGCGCTAACAACCGTGGTATCGACACCAATATCGGTACTCCGTTCGAGGTTGGCCTTTCAAACGTTCCCTGTATTTCTTGCGGTCAGTGTACCGTTGTATGTCCTACAGGTGCATTGGTTGAAAAGGACGACACCGATAAGATTTGGGAAGCTCTTGCTGACCCCACAAAGCACGTTGTTGTTCAAACTGCTCCTTCTATCCGTGCTACCTTAGGCGAATGCTTTGGTATGCCCATCGGTTCAAACGTTGAAGGTAAAATGGTTGCAGCACTTCGTCGCCTTGGCTTCGACAAGGTATTCGATACCGACTTTGCAGCTGACCTTACTATCGTTGAAGAAGCTAACGAATTAGTTCAGCGTATTCAAAATGCAGGTACTCTTCCGATGATTACTTCTTGCTCGCCTGGTTGGGTTAAGTTCTGCGAATACTATTATCCCGATATGTTAGCTCATCTTTCTACCTGTAAATCTCCTCAGCAAATGGCAGGCGCTGTAATTAAGACCTACTATGCTGAAAAGATGGGTATTGACGCCAAGGATATCGTTTCAGTTTCTGTTATGCCTTGTACCGCTAAGAAATTTGAAATCGGCCGTGAAGACCAATCTGCTGCAGGCGTTCCCGACGTTGATATTGCTATCACCACTCGTGAACTTGGCCGTATGATTGAACGTGCAGGTATCAAGTTTACCGCACTTCCCGACGAAGAATTTGATTCTCCTCTCGGCGAAGATACTGGTGCAGCTGTTATCTTCGGTGCTACCGGCGGTGTTATGGAAGCTGCTCTCCGTACTGCTAACGACTGGCTTACAGGTAAGGACAATACTGAAATTGACTTTACTGCAGTTCGTGGTACTATGGGTCTTAAGCAGGCTGCTGTTACCATTAACGGTACTGAAATTAAGGTTGCTGTTGCTTCGGGCGCAGCTGCTGCTAAGTGCGTTATGGACCAACTTAAAGCAGGCAACCCTGCAGGTTGGACCTTTATCGAAATTATGGGTTGCCCCGGCGGTTGTGTAAACGGCGGCGGTCAGCCTATTCAGCCTCAGTCAGTTCGTGATACTGTTGATCTTAAGGCTGTTCGTGCAAAGGCACTTTATGATCAGGATGCTGCAATGGCTATTCGTAAGTCACATGAATCACCTGTTGTAAAGACCCTTTATAGCGAATGGTATGACGGCTTCGGCGGTCATAAGGCTCATCACGATTTGCATACAAGCTATGTAGCTCGTGAAAAGTACACAAAATAATATGAAATTAAGGAGTCAGCCGAAAGGTTGACTCCTTTTTCTATTAATCCTTATCACAAACAGCATCTCGTCTGAAAAGCAAAGAAATACACCAAACACCCGCAAGGGCAATTATTGTGTAAATAATTCGGCTAATAATTGCTGTGCTGCCGCCAAATGCCCAAGCTACAAGGTCGAATGAGAAAAGACCTACTAGACCCCAGTTTAAAGCACCGATTATAACAAGAATCAAACAAATTTTATCAAACATAATTTCAACTCCTTTTGTAAACATAGCATTTACCAAAAAAGGTGAAATATACAAAAAAGCAACGATTTTTAAAAAATCGTTGCTTTTAAATTTAAAATGACATAATGTCGTTCATATCGTAAAGGCCTGGTTTCTTTGATGCAATAAACTTCGCTGCACGTATTGCGCCAACCGCAAACACTTCTTTTGAGGTTGCACTGTGTGAAAGAGTGATAACCTCATCTCTGCCTGCAAAAATTATGTCGTGTTCGCCAACGATTGTACCGCCACGTACCGAATGAATACCAATTTCGTTTTTCGGTCTTTTAGCACGTTTTGAATGGCGGTCATATTCGTAACTGTAACTATCACCAAACTGTGAATTAACAGCATTTGCAAGCATTATGGCGGTGCCTGACGGGGCATCAATTTTAAGATTATGGTGTTTTTCAATAATTTCAACATCAAAGTCGTCGCCTAAAACCGAAGCGGCTTTCTTTGCAAGTGAGCAAAGCAAATTAACGCCGATAGACATATTAAAGGTAAAGAAAACGGGGATCACGCTTGCTGCAGCTTTAATTTTTTCAATTTGCTCTGCCGAATAGCCCGTTGTGGCAATTACCGAAGGTGTTTTGTTTTTAATTGCGTAATCTAAAAGGGAATCAAGCAAAGCAACGTGTGAAAAGTCGATTATAACATCGGCTTTTACGTTAAGTGCATTAAAATCGGAAAAAATTGAAAATTTTTGACCGATATTTACCTTATCAATGCCTGCAATAATTTCAATTTCGTTGTCATTTGCGGCACAGTCGGTAATAAAACCGCCCATTTTTCCGCTTGAACCTACAAGTATGGCCTTTAACATTTTTTCACATCCAAAATATTATTTAGGTTAATAAATTACATTCACAAAGTTTTTCTATTAAAAAGTTTAAGTTTTGTTCGTTCATAGGGTAAAGCGGCATACGGCATGGACCTGCGTTTTGACCCAACAAATTCATTGCAGTTTTTACGGGTACAGGGTTAACGTCACAAAACAGAGCTTTAATAAGCCCCATATATTTAATTTGCGAAGCCGTTGCCGTTTTAACGTTTCCTACCCAAAAGTTTTGGCACAAATTGTGAATTTCAGTTGGTAAAATATTGGAAACAACCGAAATTACACCCAAACCGCCAAGCGACATAATGGGAATAATTTGGTCGTCGTTTCCCGAATAAATCCACAAATCATCACCGCAAAGATAAGTCGTTTCGGCAACCTTTGAAAGATTGCCTGACGCTTCCTTTGTTGCAACAATGTTTTTGTGCTTTGATAGGGCTTTGTAAGTTTTGGGTTCAATATCTACACCTGTGCGAGATGGGACATTGTAAAGAATTATTGGTTTTCCTACACGGTCGGCAATATGGTCGTAATGGGCAATCAGCCCATCCTGCGACGCCTTATTATAATATGGTGTTACCATTAAAAAGGCATCTGCACCTAATTCTTCGGCATCGTTACAAAGCTCTACCGTGTAAAGCGTGTCGTTGCTTCCCGTACCAGCAATAACAGGTACTTTTTTTTCGGCGGCTTCTACCGCTGTTTCAATAACTTTTAAATGCTCGTCATATTTTAAGGTTGACTTCTCACCGGTGGTGCCACAAATTACAAGGGCATCAATACCGGATGCTATTTGACTTTTGACAAGTGTTCGAAGGTGTTTAAAATTAACACTGCCGTCTTCATTCATCGGTGTTATAAGTGCCGTAGCGGCACCCGTGAACACTTTCGGCTTCAAAAAATCCCTCCAAAAAGTTAGTCCATATATCCTTTCGCGCAGAGAAGTTCAGCAAGTAATACAGCGCCGCCTGCAGCACCGCGAAGTGTGTTGTGTGAAAGACATACAAATTTGTAATCGTACTGACTGTCTTCACGTAAACGACCGATAGACACAGCCATACCGCCTTCAAGGTCGCGGTTGAGCTTGGTCTGCGGCATGTTATCTTCAACAAAGTAGTTAAGGAACTGCTTGGGTGCGTGGGGAAGCAGAAGGTCTTGAGGTGCACCCTTGAATTCAGCCCAAGTATTTAAAATTTCTTCTTTGGTGGGTTTGTTTTTAAATGTTACGAAAACTGCAGCCATATGACCGTCAGAAACAGGAACACGTAAGCACTGTGCAGTAAATTTGGGAGAATCAGCGGGAACAATTTCACCGTTTTCAATGGTGCCCCAAATTTTAAGCGGTTCTTTTTCGCTCTTTTCTTCTTCGCCGCCGATATAGGGGATAACATTATCAATCATTTCAGGCCAACGGTCAAAGGTTTTGCCTGCGCCCGAAATTGCCTGATAGGTGCAAACCAAAACGTTTTCAACACCAAACTTATCAAGGGGATAAAGTGCGGGTACGTAGCTTTGAAGTGAGCAGTTTGATTTAACTGCAATAAAGCCCTTCTTGGTGCCAAGGCGCTTTCTTTGTGCTTCAATTATTTCGGCGTGGTCGTCGTTAATTTCGGGAATAATCATAGGAACATCAGGTGTAAAACGGTGAGCCGAGTTATTTGAAATAACAGGACATTCGCGTTTAGCATAGGTTTCTTCCAATGCTTTAATTTCATCCTTTTTCATATTAACTGCGCAGAAAACAAAATCAACCTTTGAAACAATTTCGTCAATGTCCTTTTCAGCATCATAAACCATCATATCCTTAAGGCTTTCAGGCATAGGTGAGGTCATAGCCCAACGGTTGCCAACAGCATCGGTATAAGATTTACCTGCCGAATTTGCACTTGCAGCAAGGGCGGTAACATTAAACCAAGGGTGGTCGTGAAGCAAAAGTGCAAAACGCTGGCCAACCATACCGGTAGCACCGATAATACCTACATTGTATTTTTTCATTTTTAAAACATTCCTTTCAAAATTTGAAAATCATACTTGATATATATATTATTATAATATATAATTATATCCAAATAATAATACCATTTACAGTGGTTTTTGTCAAATGGTTTTACGGTATTTTTTAAGGAAGTAAAGATAAAAAATGAAAACAAGCGACATTTATTATAATTTACCTGAAGAGCTTATAGCCCAAACACCTGTTGAACCGCGCGACCAGTCGCGTCTTTTGGTGTTTAATAAGGAATCGGGCGAATTAGAGCACAAGCATTTTTATAATGTGTTTGATTATTTAAAGGCAAGCGACTGCCTTGTTTTAAACGATACAAGGGTTTTACCTGCACGAATTTTCGGCACCCGTGTTGACACGGGAAGTATTGTTGAGTTTGTACTTTTAAAGCAAAAGGAGCAAAACATTTGGGAATGTTTAGCAGGCCCCGGTAAAAAGGCAAAGGTTGGGCATAGGTTCACTTTTTCGGAGAAGCTTTCGGCCGAGGTTATTGAAGTTTTAGATGACGGTAACCGTATTGTAAAATTTACCCCCAATGGTGAATTTTTTGCTGTGTTAGATGAGGTTGGCCAAATGCCGTTGCCACCTTATATTAAAGAAAAATTACAGAATAAAGAACGCTATCAGACTGTTTATTCGCGTGAACTCGGTTCAGCTGCAGCGCCAACTGCAGGTCTTCATTTTACCAAAGAAATGCTCGAAAAACTTAAGAAAAAGGGCGTTAATATTGCTTATGTAACCTTACATGTTGGTCTTGGCACCTTCCGTCCTGTTAAGGTTGACGACGTAACCGAACATAAAATGCACAGCGAGCATTATTCAATTACACAAGAAAATGCGGATATAATTAATAAAACTAAGCAAAACGGTGGCAGAGTAATTTGCGTTGGCACAACAAGCTGTCGTACAGTTGAAAGTGCAATGCAAAGATTTGGTGAAATTAAAGAATGTAGTGATGATACTTCAATCTTTATTTACCCCGGTTATACCTTTAAATGTATGGATGGGCTTATAACCAATTTTCATTTACCCGAAAGCACCCTCATAATGCTTGTTTCGGCATTTGCAGGCTATGAAAAAACAATGAATGCTTATAATGTTGCAGTTGCTGAAAAATATAGATTCTTTAGTTTCGGCGATGCGATGATAATTATATAATTCTAGGAGAATATTTAATGTATAAATTAATTAGTGATAAAGATGGTGCGCGTAGGGGCGAGTTTCAAACAAACCGTGGTACTGTGCAAACACCTGCTTTTATGAATGTTGCTACTTGCGGTGCAATTAAGGGTGCGGTATCAGCCGAGGACCTTAAAACCCTTGGCTGTCAGGTAATGCTTTCAAACACCTACCATTTACATGTGCGCCCAGGTGATAAACTTATTAAAGATTGTGGCGGTCTTCATAAATTCACTACTTGGGACGGTCCGATTTTAACCGATAGCGGTGGATTTCAGGTTTTTTCACTTTCTTCACTTCGCAAGATTGAGGAAGAAGGTGTAACCTTTGCTTCTCACGTTGACGGTAAGCGCATTTTTATGGGTCCTGAAGAAAGTATGCAAATTCAGTCTAATCTAGGCTCGACTATTGCGATGGCGTTTGATGAGTGTGTTGAAAACCCAGCGGCTTACAGCTATTCAAAGGCATCGTGTGAACGCACAACCCGTTGGCTTAAGCGTTGCAAGACCGAAATGGCAAGGCTTAATTCATTGGAAGGTACAATCAACCCTGAACAAATGCTTTTTGGTATAAATCAGGGCTGTACTTATGAAGATTTGCGTGTTAACCACATGAAAGAAATTGCCGATTTGGATTTGGACGGTTATGCAATCGGTGGTCTTGCAGTTGGTGAGCCTGCAGAGGTTATGTATGATATAATCGAAAAGGTAACCCCCCATATGCCACAGAATAAAATTAGATATTTGATGGGTGTTGGTACCCCTGCTAATATTTTAAATGCGGTTGAACGCGGTGTTGATTTGTTCGACTGTGTAATGCCAAGCCGTAATGCCCGTCACGGTCATTTATTCACAAGCGAGGGTATTATTAATATCAATAACAAAAAGTATGAAAACGATATGCGCCCCATTGATGAAAATTGCGGTTGTCCCGTTTGCCAACAATTTAGCCGTGCGTACATCCGCCATCTTTTAAAAAGTGAGGAAATGCTTTCACAACGCCTTTTGGTTATGCACAATTTGTGGTTTTATAATCACCTTATGGAAGATATCCGCAATGCTCTTGATGAAGGCAGATTTGCTGAATTTAAGAAAGATAAAGAAATTATTTATTCTAAAAGAATATAGCACTTGCTTTTTTGGGAAAATTAGGGTATAATAGCATTTGATATTTAATTTGGAGGAAGTTTTACAATGAATATTGAATTTTTAACACTTGCTGATAAAACCAATACCCCTGGTGGCGGCATGAGCTTGATTTTAATGGTTTTAGTATATGCCGTACTTTTTGGTGCAATGTACTTTATCTTCATTCGTCCCAACCGCAAAAAGCAAAAGGAAGAACAAAAAATGCGTGAAAATTTGCAGGTTGGTGATGAAATCGTTACCATTGGAGGAATTTACGGTCGTGTTATTTCTTTAAAAGAAGACAGTATGGTTATCGAATCTAAGGCTGACCGCAGTAAAATGACTATCGCTCGTTGGGCTTTACAGCAAAATCTTACTGTTCACGACGAACCTGCTAAAAAATAAGTTATAAATTTAGTCCCTTCCGAATAGACTTTATCGGGAGGGACTTGTTTTATGCCTAAAAAGTTAAATTATATATTTTTACTTAAGGTTTTGCTAATTGAGGTAATAACTACAACTTTAACAATGCTTTTGTTTGCCACTGTTCTTTATTTTTTAGAAGGTGGCTTTCAGTTTTCACCGCTTTTTGCGAGTATATCACTGGGGCTTGGCTGTTTTTTAGCGTCGCTTTATGCTTCTAAAAAAATAGGGCAAAAGGGGTTGTTGGTTGGCAGTATTGTTGGTGGAATATCATTTATAATAATAACACTAATAAGTCTTATGGCAAGTAAGGATGTTTTTACACTTAACACATTGTTTAAACTTATAATTTTAATGCTTATGTCCTTTATCGGCGGTGTGCTTGGGGTAAATTTAAAACAAAATCAAAAATACATATAAAAAAGCCCGACTATATGTCGGGCTTAAATTATTTCATAAGGCTTTCGTAAAATTTATCAAAGTTATCGATAGATTCCTGAGCTTCCTTGTTGTTGCCTGTAATTTTGCCTTTGGTGTCAACAAGTGACTGAATAAGCTCGTCAAGCTCATCTACAAATTCATTTGATGTTTTAACTATATTAGCACGGATTTCATCAAGTGAAGCGTGTGCTTCATCAATTGAATTTAAATTCTTTTCAACTTCCGCATTAGAAATATTAAGACTGCTTTCGCTATTTTTCATAATAGCCTGAGCATTAGCCTGTGCTACAAGATAAAGCTTGCCGATATTTTCCGAAAGTTTTTCAATTTCTTCATATTTTTCCACAAAGGCATTGAGCTTTTCGTCGACAATTGCTTTTTCAGCCATAAGGTTGTCGTACTGTTCCTTTGAAAGTTCAAGGTCTTTTGCTAAGCTGTCAGCTTTTTGGTTTAAAGCGTCCTGCTTTTTTGAAAAGGATTTGTGGGTTTTTTCAATATATTCTAAAACGTCGTCGGTATTAAAGCCGAAAAGACTTCTTCTAAAACCTGCCATTTTAAACTTCCTTTCGAAATTTGTACATAGATTATACCATATAATTTATAAATTGACAAGTTTTTTATTTTATTGACATTTTGGAGCGTAAATAGTATTATTATATAAGAATTATTTGCGTCAAAATGGCGCTTTTTTTATTGATATGGGAGAAAAATATATGGATTTTATTAACCTTCGCAAAAAGGTAATTAAAAAATATTTCGGCCGTATGAACGACCGACAGTTTGAAGCAGTTACAACCGTAAACGGCCCTGTTTTAGTGCTTGCAGGTGCAGGAAGCGGAAAAACTACCGTGCTTGTAAACCGCATTTTAAACCTTGTTAAATTTGGTAACGGTTACAACAGCACTTACGTGCCGAATTTTACTGCTGAGGATATTAAAGCGGGTGAAGATTTTTTAAACGGTGTTACCGATTTTGTGCCCGACGGCATTTTTAGTGACTTTCCTGCAAAACCTTGGCAAATTTTAGCTATTACCTTTACTAATAAAGCGGCTGGTGAGCTTAAAGAACGCATTGCTGATAAATTAGGTGACGATGCAAATGATATTTGGGCAGGCACATTCCATTCAGTGTGCGGCAAAATTTTGCGTTATAATGCCGACCGTTTGGGATTTACTTCGCACTTTACTGTGTATGATACCGACGATCAAAAACGTCTTCTAAAGGATATTATGAAGCAACAAGGTATAGACGATAAATTTGTGCCTGTTAAATACGCTTTGTCGCTTATTTCTTCAGCAAAGGACGAGCTTTTAACCCCTGAAGAATATGAGGCACAGGCGGGGAACGAATACCGCACCAAAATTGTTGCACAGCTTTATAAGCAATACCAAAAACGTCTTTATGAAGCTGATGCGATGGACTTTGACGATATGATTGTTAATGCCGTTAGGTTGCTTCGGCAAAACGATGACGTTTTGGAATATTATCAAAATAAATTTCGTTACGTTTGTGTTGACGAGTACCAAGATACCAACCACGCACAATACGTTTTGGTTTCTCTTTTAGCGGGCGGCAAGAACAACATTTGTGTTGTGGGTGATGATGACCAAAGTATTTACCGTTTCCGCGGTGCGACGATTGAAAATATTTTAAATTTTGAAGATGAATATGGTGATGCAAAGGTTATTCGATTAGAACAAAATTATCGTTCAACTTCAAACATTTTAAATGCCGCAAATGAGGTTATTAAAAACAACCGTGGACGTAAGGGAAAAACCCTTTGGACTGATAACGGTGACGGCGAAAAAATCACAATGCATACCGCTTATGACGAAAGAGAAGAAGCGCGCTTTGTTGCGGATTCTATTTTAAAAAATGTGCGAAACGGTGGCAAATTTTCAGAAAATGCGGTGCTTTATCGCATAAATGCCCAGTCAAACGCTATGGAAAATGCGTTTGCCCGTTCGGGTATTTCCTTTAAGGTTATCGGCGGTACAGCCTTCTATGACCGTAAGGAAGTTAAGGATGTTTTGGCTTATTTGCAGCTTATTAATAACAGGCGTGACGATATTCGTTTAAGGCGTATTATTAATGAGCCTAAGCGTTCTATCGGTGATACTACCGTTAATCACGCAGCTGAAATTGCGCGTGAACTCGGCGTTTCAATATTTGAGGTTATTCGTAATGCCGATGAATATGCTGCGCTTAACCGTTCAGCCTTAAAGCTTAAAGGCTTTTGCGATATGATTGAAGGGCTATCCGATTATGCCGAGGAAGCATCAATCAGCGAGCTTTTTGAACGTGTTATAGAAGCGACAGGCTATAAAACAATGCTTGAACTTGAGGGTGAAGAGGGTAAAGACCGTTTGCAAAACGTAATGGAGCTTTCTTCAAATATTTTACAGTACGAGCTTGAAAACGATGCACCTACTTTGGCTGAATTTTTGGAGCAAATTGCACTTATAAGCGATATTGATGGCTTGGAAAGTGAAAACGACAAGGTTGTTTTAATGACGGTACACTCGGCTAAAGGATTGGAATTCGAAAATGTTTTCCTTGTTGGTATGGAGGAGGGGATTTTTCCCGGTGACCAATCGATAATGGGTGGGTTAAGTGAGATTGAAGAAGAACGCCGTCTCTGTTATGTTGCCATTACCCGTGCTAAAAAGCGTTTAACCGTAAGTAACACCTCAATTCGTATGCTTTACGGTCGCACTAACCGTAATTTGCCTTCACGCTTTTTAAAGGAAATTCCGTTAGAGCTTTGCAATTCCTCGGGTGTTAATGTGCGTACTTATAATGTTACACAGCCCGTTTCAACCTTTACGTCTACCTCGGCTAATAAATCATCATTTATTAATAAGCCCGATAATAAACAGGTCAATTCGGTTTATAAAGCAGGAATGACAGTTAAGCATAACACCTTTGGTACAGGTATGATTTTGAAAACAACACCAATGGGCAACGATACCCTTTTGGAAATTGCTTTTGATACGGTTGGTACCAAAAAAATTATGGCAGGCTTTGCAAAATTAACAATTATTTAATCAAATTCAATTATTTTAATGCTATACTAAAAGCAGTATAATTAAGGAGTTTTTTATGACTGTAGGTATTCCTTCAATTAAAAAGGAAGCAAAAGCGGCGCTAAACGGCAAGTGGGTTTCGGCTATAATTGCATCCCTTACCGTTTTGTTTTCGTTTTTTATTATTTATAATATCGGTTGGGCGATAAGCTTAGTAATAGGGGATGTTGCGTCAAGCTTTATTGCTGTTGTTTTGAGCGTGGTGCTTTGCGGTCCGTTAATGCTTGGTGTTATTCGCTTCTTTTGGCGAATGTTTGGCGGAATGGCCGAAACACCTGCAACGGTGTTTTATTATTTTTCATCACTACGCAGCTTTTATAAAGTACTTAAGCTTTGTTTTATGTTGGCTATTAGGCTTTTTGCCTTTGCGGTAATTTATTATTTGCCCGCAATTTTGCTTTACGTTATTTCAAGTCCTGATTTATATGAATTTTTAAAAATGCCAATACCGCTTTGGTCACAGCATTTAAGCTATTTAGTAAACCTTCTTTCAAGCCTTGGCGGTGTGCTGACTCTATTTTCACTTTTAAAGTTTTATCTTGCACCTGTTTTGGTAATAGCTGACGACCAAATGGATATTGAAGAAGCATTGCTTATGTCGACGGTAATTTCTAAAACTGCGATTACGGACTTTGTTTTTTTAGTTTTCAGTTTGATTTTGTGGATAATAATTTCACTGCTTTATATTCCGCTTTTATTTACATTGCCTTATTTTGTAATGTGCTACACCGTTCATGCATTATATGCAATTAAGGATTATAACCAAAAAATTGAAAGTATTAACGGCGATAATTCACCGTCGTATGTGGCAGGTATATAATATGACAAATAGTATAATTTTAGCTTCGCAGTCACCACGCAGACGCGAACTGCTTTCGGTTATTACCGATGATTTTACGGTAATCCCTTCAAGTGTTGAGGAAATTGTTCCCGACGAAATTGATGCTTTCACCAGTCCTGAATATTTGGCAAAAATAAAAGCACTTGATATTGCAAAGGATTACCCAAATGATATTGTAATTGGGGCTGACACTTCGGTTTTTCTTGGTGATTTTATTTTAGGCAAACCTAAAGACCGTCAGCATGCTTACGGAATGTTAAAAATGCTGTCTGGTAATACACATTACGTTATAACGGGCTGCGCTATCGTAAAAGGGGATAAGTGTGTTAGCTTTTCTGTTAAAAGTGAGGTTGAATTTTTCCCACTTTCTGAAGAAGAAATTAACGCTTATCTTGACACGGACGAGCCTTACGACAAAGCGGGTAGTTATGGAATTCAAGCAAAGGGCGCTTTGCTGGTTAAGGAAATTCGTGGTGATTATTTTAATATTGTAGGCCTTCCTATTGGTGAACTTAATAAGCGTTTAAAAGAATTTGAGTGATGCGATTCTTCGCATCACTTTTTTATTTGGTTACAATTTTGCAATATTTAGAAAAATTTTTGTTAAAATATTGACAAAACCTAACTTTAATGTTACAATAAACTAAACTTTCAAGTGCACTTTAAATTGTGCATTAATTAAGACATTAATTAAACTTTAAATGAGGGGGGTATTGCTTATGTCAGCTGTTAGGGAAACCTTCAGTGTGCGTGACCGCGTTGTATTAGCTGCGGCGGAGCTTTTTATGAAGCAGGGCTTTTCTAATACGGCTGTTAAGGAAATTTCTATTGAATCGGGCGTGTCGGAAAACGCAATTTATTATGAAATGAAAACCAAAGAGGCGATAATTGCTGAACTTATCGGTTACGTTATTGAGCATCAGCGCGAAATAACCCATGAAATTCTTCAACCTATAACAGACGATAAATTGCTTTGTTATTGTTTTGAAAAGGTGTTGCAGCTTTATATTGCTGAAACAAACGAAAATATACGTGAGCTATACACTACAGTTTATTCAATCCCTAAAACGTGGGACTATATTAAGGAAGTAAACGCCGAAGCGTTAAAGTATGTTTTCGGTGACCGTTTCCCCGAATTTGATTTTAAGGATTTTTACGAATTAGAAATTGCATCAGGCGGTATAATGCGTGGATATTTAACCGTACCGTGTAATATGTATTTTACTAAAAAACAAAAGGTTAAACGTTATATCGAAACCACCTTGCGTGTTTTCCACATTGATGATGAAACAATTAACTCAACCTTGCATTTCCTTTTTCAGTTTGATTTTTCGAAAATTGCGCAGGAAAAGGTTGATAATTTATATAATTATTTTGAAAAACGAATTTACCAAAAAAACGGTCATTAATTGGCCGCTCCTTATAGAAAGGGTTGATTTAAATGACAAAAATTAAGAAACTATCCAAAAAGACTTTAGCGGTTATTTTATCCGTTATGGTTGTTATGGTGTCATTGCCGCTTATGCTTATTCCGATTTTAGCGGCTGATTCCAATGATCCACGTGTCGTTGATCCTTCAACACACAACTCGTGGCAGCAGCTATTTCCTGCTGACAATACCACGCAGTCGGGTCGTATTTGGACTGATAAATCTGTTTTTAAAAACGGCAATGCATTCACAGGCTTAGTGGATGCTGCAGGCAATAATTTTAACCTTTCAATGCTTGATAAGGATAATAACTTTCTTGTTGCATTGTCTGCCTTGGCTTCTAATAAGTCTATTCTAGGTTATTCTTATACCCCGACTGACACAATGCTCGTTTTGGATATTTCGGCTTCAATGAGCAACAGCGGATATGTTGATGAGCTTGTAACTTCCGCCAATAATGCCATTTCGCGTCTTTTGAATCTTAATAAGCACAACCGTGTAGGTGTTATTTTATATTCTGACTCGGCGAACGGCACGGTTTTATTGCCGATTGACCGCTATACAGCACCTACAAGCGGAGCTAACAGCGGTAAATTCATTAACAACTACGGTCAAAATTATATTCAGGTTGTTAACGGTGTTAGAAACGGCGATAAAGACTTAATGGATGATGATTGGGTTAGTGTTGAGGGCGGCACATATCTTCAAAGTGGTATCTATACTGCAATGAGTGAATTCTTGAAGCAAACTGAAACAGTAATTCCTGACGGTGAACACCAGGCAGGTACCGCCCGCACACCTATTTTTGTTGTTATGTCTGACGGTCGTGTTACCTATGGTACCAATAACTTTGCCGCACAAAACAACAGCAATTATCAGACCGGCTTACGTGGCTCTAATATCGGTAACGGTACAACAAATCAGCGTGACGAAACCTTTGTTGCAATGGATTTTGTTTCTCAGCTTACTGCTGCGTACGCAAAATACAAGGTTGATGAGCATTATAACGGCGCTGAACCGCTGTTCTATACCTTGGGTCTTGGCGGCTCAGGTAGCTCGCTTAACAGCGCGCCTCTTAATCCTTCGGCACACAACAGCACCGATCATTTATGGGAAAATTATCTTGATACAACTAACGATTCAAGCCTTTTTGTAAGTCTTGGTGGAAACAATAATTATACATCGGTTAAAAAGATTGCCGAAATTTCTGATATAAATCAGCTTGATTATGTTGAAAAATTCTTCCCCGCCACAAATGCAGAAGGACTTATAAAAGCATTTGACGAAATCGTTAAACAAATTATTATTCAGTCACTTTATTATCCGACCCTTGTTGATAACGGTTCACACGACCATGATGGTTTTGTTGAATTTATTGACGATATCGGTCACTATATGGATGTTAAGGACATTAAGGGTATAATGCTTGGTAATCAGTTCTTCACAGGGGAATACCTTGCTCAAAACTTTACCGAGGACGACAGTGTGTTCTTTAATCCCGACGGCACTTACAGTGACCTTGGCAATAATCTTGTATGGTCTGTTAAGGAACGCATCGGTATTAGCGATGTTGCTGTTGCCCGCGACCTTATAAACAGCGCTTACAATACCTATCAGCTTCGTTCCTGGAATGGTGGCTGGTCAAACTACATCGGTTGGTATGCCGATGAAAACGGCAACTTTATGGGTCATTGGCATGAAGGTCATACTGAAGCTGATATCCCTGAAGTAAACGGCGTTAAAGCAGCTTATATTAATAAGTCGTACGGTATGTTGGGTGCTATTACCGGCGAATACACTTCAACCGACCTTATGTATATTTCTACACAGGTTCATACCCGCATTTCTGACGGTAACGTTTCGGTGATTTGGCGTGTTCCTGCATCGCTTATTCCTGTTATCACCTATGATATTTCATTAGACGGTGAAACGCTTGAGGATGCTGAAAATGTTCAAATCGAATATAAAGCAGCTGAACCTATTCGACTTATATTTGAAGTAGGTCTTGATGATGATATCACACCCGTAAATGTTAGCAATATCGTTAAGGATAAGGAAGCTCACATCATTGATGAGAATAATGACGGCATTTCGGATGACGGTAAATATTATTTCTACACTAACTGGTGGAGTGATGATAACTTAACACATGAAAATCCGAGTAAGACCGAAGATACTATTGTATTGTTTGAACCTTCTGTTCAAAATGAACGATATTATTACGCAGAGGATACACCGGTGTATATTAACACAGGAACGGATCAAAATCCGAATTATCAGTTGTATAAAAATGCATCAATGCCTACTGCAAGCGACGGTAACACCTATTTCCGTAAGTACGCTGTTTTTAAAGGCAAGGGCACATATACCGACGGTAAAGAAAATGCTGACATCGTTTGGTATTATGAGGAAATGTCTGATGCAACCATCGGTGCTTTGACAAGTGAATGTCGCCAGAGTGATAATTCCTGGGACATTCCTGCAGGTACAGTTCACCGTGTGCTTGAACCATATAATTTGCCTAAGGCTGAAAACTCTACAGCAAGCTTACAATATGTTCGTTATCCTGTAATCGATGAAAACCTTGCCGATCATACCTTCTATATTGGCTCGATTTTGGGTAACAACGGTCGTATTTCTGTTGATATCCCACAGGGTATTAAACTAACTAAAACTGTTGATGATACCTTATTTGGTACAACAGAAACATTTACTTTTGAACTTGAAAGTAATATCTCTCAGCTTGAAGATGCGACCCTTTATCATGAGGATACTGCAGGTAAGCTTACTGAAATTGATCCCGATATGAATGGTGACAAGCTTATTGTAAAGCTCAAAGCAGGAGAATCGGTTTATGTTTTAGATCTAAAATCAGGTTCGGTTGTTGCAGTTACCGAAAAGATTAACGGTGACTATAAAGTAAGCAAATTAACTGTTAATGATTCACTTTTACCGGTTGCTTCTGATAATATGAATACAACAATTGTTGCCGATTCTCTAACAAGAATTGAGTTTGAAAATACTCTTGTTGTCAATGACGGTACAATCGTTGTTTCAAAAGAAGTAAATCATGACAGTAATATAACTTATAATAGCGATCACGAATTTACTTTTGAAGTATATCCTGTTGGCGATTATGATGCGCGTCAGACCTTTAAGATTAAGGCAGGCGAATCTTATACACTTACAGGTTTAGCACCTGGAGACTATATTGTTAACGAAATAGAAGCCGAACTTCCTGATGGCTTTGCGCCGCAGCAAAATCTTGTAACTGTTACTGCAGATAACAATATTGTTGCAACTGCTCACTTTATTAATGATTATACTCCTGATGCTATTAAGCCTGCTTTAGTAGTAAGCGGCACTAAGACCTTAAACGGCCGTGCTTGGCAGTCAGGTGACGAATTTGAATTTGCTATCGAAATGCTTGACGGTGCAAATTGGGTTAGTGTTACCAAAAACGGTGCAACCCGCACAGTAAAATTCGGTGATGCGGCTTATGATTATAAGTTTGATTTTGTAAATGATACCGACCTTGCTGACTTTGAATTTAATAAGGTTGGCACCTATTGGTTCCGTGTTCGTGAGGTTATTCCCGATAATAAGCTTGGCGGTATGACCTATGATGAAATCGTTCGTTATTTCAGCGTTACTGTTACCGATGCTACAATGGACGGTAAGCTTGAGGTATCCGTTGTAAATGCAAATGCACCTGCAACCGTACGCCATGCTAATAACATCTATACCGTCGATGTTGACTTTACAAACATTTATGCGCCTGTTGGTTCTGACGAGCTTATCGTTAGCATTGACAAAACCGTTACCGACAATGCAGGCACAGGCAAGGGTAAGGAAGGCTATATCTTCGGCTTGTTTACCGCCGAAGGCACCGAGCCTATTGTAACCTCACAGCCCACTGATGCAAACGGTAAGACAAATATTGACCTTTCGTTCCCTGCAACAGTTGTTGGTAAGGAATATAATTTTGTCATTAAGGAAATAGTACCCGAGGATAAGCTTTTGGGTATGACTTATGACCCCACAGCTTATGCTATAACCATTAAAATTGTAGATAACCTGGACGGTACTGTTACCGCTTTTGTTGAATACGATAACACCACAACTGAGGGTGTAAGTTTTAGCTTTACAAATGTTTATAAGCCCGCTGCTGCCGAGGTTTTGATTGAAGGTAATAAGATATTAGATGGTCGTGACCTTAAAGCAAATGAATTTACCTTTGAGCTTTATGAAGGTAACACCATAAAGGATGACGTTACCAACGCAGCAAATGGTGATTTTGCGTTTGAAAAAATAACCTTTGATAGAATTGGCACCTATAATTACACTGTAAAGGAAAAGAAGGGTAATTTAGGCGGCATCGATTATGATACAAAGGTTTACGCAGTTAAAATTGTTGTAAGCGATGATGCTAACAATGATGGTGTACTCGATTATGAAGTTTTTGTTGACAATGTTAAGACAACCAACATTAAAAATGATATTAAATTTGTAAATGTATATACTACCGAAGATGCGAGCGTGACCTTTAAGGCTACTAAGAAGTTAACAGGACGTGACCTTGTAAACGGCGAATTTAAGTTTGACCTTTACAGCGCAAAGTCTGATTTCACACTCGATAAGCTGATTGATGATAATATACCCGCTTTCAAGAAGGATGCATCTACAGGTATTGTAACCTTTACAGCACAAACCTTTGGTGCTGTCGGCACTTACAGATTCGTTATTTTAGAAGACGAAGTTAACGGCGAAGGCATCACGGTTGATACTCACAAATATCAAATTGAAGTGGTTGTGACCGATAACGGCACAGGTAAATTAGTTGCTGAAATTAAGGTGGACGGTACTGCTGTTACAGGCAATATTGAAGATACGGTTGTATTTAATAATAAATATAACGTTGAACCGATTGATGTAACCATTGAAGCCTTTAAGACCTTAAGCGGTAAAAATTTGACCGCTAACGAATTTACCTTTGCACTCTTTGAAAACGGTGTGCAAAAAGCAACCGCTAAGAACGGCGCCGACGGTAAGGTTGTGTTTGACAAAATCACCTATACCAAGGCAGGCACTTACAACTATACCGTTAAGGAAATCAAGGGTAACTCCAAGTATATTACCTATGATACAAAAGAATACACCGTAACTGTTACAATCGAAGATAAAGAAGGTAAGGGTTATTTCACAAAGACTGTTGCTTATGCTTTGGGCGGCAACACTGTAGAAAAGGCTGAATTTAATAACGTTTACACTCCTGACGATGCTGAAATTATAATTTCGGCTAAAAAGGAGCTTGACGGCAGAGATATTAAAAACGGCGAATTTACCTTTGAGCTTTATAAAGAAGGCACACTTATCGACACCAAAAAGAATAACTCTAACGGAATGGTAATATTTGATGCGCTTAAGTTTGATGCTAAAGGCACCTATAATTACACCGTTAAGGAAGTTAAGGGCAATTTAGGTGGCGTGACCTATTCGACAAAGGTTTATGCAATTAAGGTTGTTGTATCAGAAGATGCTAATTTAGACGGTTATTACGATTATAAGTTATACGTTGATAATACTGAAACCGCAATTGCTGATATCGCATCTAAGGTTGTATTTGAAAACGTATACACCGCAAAGGAAGTTAAGGTAAACCTTAAAGCAACAAAGAAGCTTTCGGGTCGCGACCTTATTGACGGTGAATTTAAGTTCGACCTTTGGGAAGCTGGCCCCAACTTTGCGCAAATTAAGGTTTTAGATGATAACTTTAAGCTAGTTAAGGTAGATAACGCAACGGGAACAATTACCTTTAGCGAGCTTACCTTTAATAAGGTTGGCAATTACTATTTTGTAATTGTTGAAGATGAACTTGACGGAAAGGGTATTACTACTGATAAGCACAAGTTCCAAATTGAAGTTATTGTTACCGATAACGGCGAAGGTCAACTTTTAGCTGAGGTTAAGGTAGACGGAAGGACAGTAAGCGGTAAGCTTGAAGACGCTATTGTATTCAATAATGCTTATACTGTTGACCCCACAGACATTGTTATTGAAGCTGAAAAAGACCTTACAGGCGCTGAACTTAAGGGCGACGACTTTACCTTCCAGCTTTTTGACAAAGACGGTAATCTTATCGAAAGTGTCAAGAATGATAAGGACGGTAAGGTAACCTTCTCAAAGCTTAATATTACAGAAGCCGGCACTTATGTTTATACCATTAAGGAATTAAACGGAAACGCTAAGGGCATTACCTATGATGCAACCGAATATACCGTAACCGTTAACGTAAAGGACGGCGGCAAAGGCTTGTTCGAGGTTGAAATAATCTACAGCAATGCTGAAGGAGAGGTTGATAAGGCTGTATTTGAAAACACCTATACACCTCATATTTCGCAAACTAATGATTCTACAAATGCTATAGCTTGGTTTATGCTTATGATTATAAGCGGAGGCTTGGCACTCGCTCTTGCGGTATTTCGCAAAAAGCAAAATGCTTAATTAAGATAAAATAACCCTGTGGCAACACAGGGTTATTTTTATAAATTGAGGTTTACGGGGATGAATTGATTGCACTGATCAATGTCTCCATCTGACGAGTGAGGTGGATTTTTGCGAAGCAAAAAGACGGAGGGAGAGAATAAAAATGCTGTATATCAAGCATATTTCTCTCCCTCAGTCACTCGTACCTCGCGACAGCTCCATCATCAGAGGGAGGCAAAGATACAATAGTTTATTTACCCGATAAACTATAATTTACAATATGATATAAAAATACGGCGAGGAATAATCCTCGCCGTTTTAAATTGAAAATTATTTAAAGAAAAGGGGAAGCTTTTCAAGGAAGATGATATCATCACGGTCGGCGGCATCACCTTCGGCTAAGAATGCGCAGGAAGCAGCTTCAATAGCACCTGCGGCTTTAACAAGATTTCTTACAGCGGTAAGAGATTCACCTGTGCTGATTACGTCGTCAACAATAAGCACCTTTTTGCCCTTAATCATATTAACCTCGGCTTCGCCAAGGTATAAATGCTGTTCGTTCTTGGTGGTAATTGAATTAACCGAAACCGAAAGGGGATTACGCATATAAACCTTAACGCCCTTGCGTGCAATTATGTAAGGCTTGCCTGACTGGCGTGACATTTCGTAAGCAATCGGAATACTTTTTGCTTCGGGAGTTAAAATTACGTCAAATTCGGGAAGCTTTTTAAGTAATTCTTCACTTGCTTTAACGGTAAGCTCAACGTCGCCAAAGATAATGAAAGCGGCAATATCCAATTTATCGCTTACAGGGAATTTTTCAAGCTGTCTTTCAAGACCAGCAATTTTTAATGTATAAAATTCAGACATATTAATATCTCCTTAATATTTATCAGCCGGGAGGCCATTGTAGGTTTCTTCTGGCTAAAAGGTGGAAGTGAATATGACCAACAGTTTGACCGCCGTCAACACCGCAGTTATTAACCACACGGTAACCGTTTTCTAAATTTTCATTTTTTGCAATTTTTGCAATAGCTTCAAAAATTTTGGCAATATACATACTGTTATCACTAGTAATTTCATCAGCTGATTTAACGTGAATTTTCGGGACAATTACTGCGTGAAAGGGTGCTTGGGGCTCAATATCCAAAAAGGCGTAAACAAATTCGTCTTCGTAAACCTTTGTAGACGGAATTTCGCCCTTTATGATTTTACAAAATAAACAATCGTTCATTTATTTAAGCATCTCCTTTAAAATAGTGGGAACGCTTTCAAGCGCTTCCTGTACTTTGGAAGCATCCTTACCGCCTGCCATCGCGCTGTCAGGCTTACCGCCGCCGTTACCGCCGCAAATTTTAGCAATTTCACGAACTAAGTTACCTGCGTGTGCGCCCTTAGCAATAGCCGCTTTACCGCAAGCCGCACAGAACGTAAGCTTTTCGCCATTAACTGTCGCCAAAACGATAACTGTATCTTCGTTTTCGGATTTTACAGTATCGGTCATTTTGCGTAAATCATCGGCTGTGCCGTCAATTTTAGTAAATGCAACCTTAATATCATTAACTGTTACAGCGGCGTTTAAAATATCCCCGATTTTACCGCCTGCAAGCTTTGCTTCAGCTTTTTCGAGTAAACGCTGAGTTTCTTTGAGTTCAGCCATAACAGCACCAGCACGCTTTGCAATTTCGTTTGCGTTTTGTGCTTTAAGAATACCTGCAGTTTCGTTCGCAAGGGCAATGTTGTTATAAAGAACGTTCAACACACCGTCACCTGTAACCGCTTCAATACGACGCACACCTGCGGCAACGCTGCTTTCACTTACAATGTGGAAAAGACCGATTTTTGCAGTATTATCAACATGGGTACCGCCGCAAAGCTCAACCGATGTATCAGCCGCTGCAACAACACGAACAACCTCGCCGTATTTTTCACCAAAGAGTGCCATAGCTCCAAGCTTTTTAGCTTCAGCAATGGGCATTTCTTTGTTCATAACTTCAATGCCGCTTAAAATAGCATTGTTTACAAAAGCTTCAACCTTTGCAATTTCTTCAGCGGTAAGGGCAGAGAAGTGGGTAAAGTCAAAACGAACAGCCTTTTCGTTTACAAGCTGACCTGCCTGCTCAACGTGAGTGCCGAGAACGGCACGAAGACCTGCTTGCAAAAGGTGGGCGGCTGTATGATTACGGCGGATTGCCTCACGGCGTGTAGGAAGAATTGAAACACCAACAACATCACCAATCGTCACAGTTCCTTTAGTTAGTATACCACTGTGTGTGAAAATACCGTCAACAGTTTTTTTAGTATCCTTAACCTCAAACGTAAAACTGTCAGTTGCAATAAAGCCTGTATCACCAACCTGACCGCCGCTTTCAGCATAGCAAACGGTCTTATCTAAAACAATAATTGCTTTGTTACCTTCGTTTATAGTAGTTGAATGTTCGCCCTCGCACACTATACCAAGTACAGTAGCGGTACAACTCTCGTTTTCGTAGCCCAAAAATTCAGTAGGTTGTATATTTTCAAAGCTGATTCCATCGCTCTTCCAGCTTTCACCGTCAGATGCCTTACGGGCATTTCTTGCCTTTTGGCGTTGTTCGTCCATACATTCCTTAAACTTTTCTTCGTCAAGAGTCATACCTTTTTCAGCAAGAATATCTTTAGTTAAGTCAATGGGGAAGCCATAAGTATCATAAAGCTTAAATGCATCTTCACCCGAAAGCATACCGCCGTTTTTGGTAAGGGCTTCAAGCATTGAAAGACCTTGGTCAACGGTTTTATTAAAGGATGCTTCTTCATTTGTGATAACCTTTGTAATAAGCTCCTTCTTTTCAATAAGCTCAGGATAGCCCGACTTGTTTTCGTTTATAACGCAGTCGCAAAGCTCCATAAAGAAAGGACGGTTAATGCCAATAAGCTTACCGTGGCGAACTGCACGGCGAATTATACGGCGTAAAACATAACCGCGGCCTTCGTTTGAAGGAATAATACCGTCGCTAATCATAAAGGTTGCGGCGCGTGCGTGGTCGGTAATAGCACGGATAGAAACATCGGTAGAATGGTCCTTACCG
>JAGAPJ010000002.1 GCA_017623315.1 Clostridia bacterium
ATTAAAGACGTTGCAAAATACAGTGGTGTTTCAATAACCACCATTTCCCGTGTTTTGAATAATCACCCCGACGTGCGTGAAGAGGTGCGCGCCAAGGTGTTAAAAGCTATTGAAGAGCTGCACTATGTCCCAAACAGCAGCGCAAGGGACTTGGGCAAAATGCAAACCGATACTATCGGCGTTGTGGTGCGCGGTGTTGGAAACCCTTTTTTAAATTCGGTTTTACATGCGATTGAAAAAGAGGTGAGCCGGGCAGATTATTCGATGGTGATGCATCAAATCGGTTCAAACGAAGATGAGCTTGCCGAGGGCGCATCGTTAGTAAGGTCTAAAAGATTGAAGGGACTTATCTTTCTTGGCGGGCGGTTTGATTACACACCCGAGCAAATTGCCACATTGGGTGTTCCGTTTGTCTGCTGTACATATACAAACACCTTTGGCAGTCTTAATAAAACGGCATATTCTTCGGTTTATATTGACGACTATGCCGAGGCCTTTCGTGCAGTAAAAACACTGACCGATTTAGGTCATAAAAAAATTGCTGTTTTACTTGCTACAACCGACGACCACTCGATAAGTGAGCTTCGTTTTAAGGGTTATTGTGATGCCCTTAAAAGTGCCGGCATAGTATTAGATAAAGACCTTATTATTGAGGCCAAAAGCTTTAATATAGACGACGCCTTTAAAGCTGCCGAAAGCTTTCTAAAAAAGGGTAAGGATTTCACTGCTATTTTTTCCATTGCGGATGCTATGGGAATTGCGGCGATAAAGGCGCTTCATACTGTGGGACTAAATGTGCCTGACGACTGTTCTTTAATTGCGATAGACGGTATTCAGGTTTCAAAATATACTATCCCCACACTTACAACCCTTGTGCAGCCCAGTAAGCAGATGGGCACACGCGCGGTAGAGGTTTTGCTTAATGTCCTTAAGGATGAGTGCGGCAGCTGTCAGCTGAAGCTTGAAACAACTTTGCGTGAGGGTGGCACCCTTGCAAAACCTAAAGCTTGATTTTTACACCACTTGGTGTGGAAATAAATTATTTTAAAAAACGCACTTTGTGCGGAAATTTTCGAAGGAGGAAATTTAAATGAAAAAAGCGCTATCCCTATTATTAATAGCCATCCTTTGTGTCGGCTTGTTTGCAGGCTGTGCAGGTGGCGAGAAAGGCCGTGTTTACTGGCTAAACTTCAAGCCTGAATCTGATGAGGTTCTCCAAGAAGTTGCAAAAATGTACACAGAAGAAACAGGTGTTGAGGTTAAAGTTCTCACCGCTGCTTCAGGTACATACAACCAAACCTTGCTTGCTGAAATGGACAAAGCAGAAGCTCCTACTTTGTTTGTTATCGGTAACCAGAATGCAGTTAAAGAATGGAAAGATTATGCTTTAAATCTTAAAGATTCTGCAATTGCAAAAGAGCTTAACACAGATGCATACAATATGTATGACGCAGACGGTAACCTTGTTTCTATCGGTTACTGCTATGAATGCTATGGCATCATTGTTAACCCCACCCTTATTGAAAAAGCCGGATATAAGATGGACGACCTTAAAAACTTTGAAGGTTTAAAGAAGGTTGCTGAAGATATCCACAAGCGCGCTAAGGAATTGGGCTTCGATGCTTTCAGCGCATCTGATATGGACGATTCATCTTCATGGCGTTTCACAGGTCACATGGCTAACCTTGAATACTATTATGAATCTCGCGATGCAGGCGGTTGGAAGGAATGCCCCGCTGAAATCAAGGGTACATATATGGAAAACTTCAAGAACCTTTATGACCTTTGCATCAACAACAGCATGACCCCTGCTAAAGAATTAGCTACCGGCGGTCACGATGCTCAGAACCAATTCAAAACCGGCAAAGCCGCTTTCTATGTAAACGGTTCTTGGGAATATTCAGCAGTTGCTGAAGCAGTTCCGAACGCTACTATGATTCCTTACTATGCAGGTGTTGAGGGCGAAGAAAAAGCCGGTCTCAACTGCGGTACTGAAAACTACTGGGCAATCAACTCTAAGGTTAGCAAGGCAGACCAAAAAGCTACTATGGACTTTATGGTATGGTGCGTAACTAACGAAGAAGCTTCTCGCAAATTGGTTGATACCTTCGGCGTAATGCCTTATAAATCTGCTGCTGAATCCACCAACGGCTTCCTTGCTGCTGCTAACAAGTACTCAGCTGATGGTTGCTATGTAATGGATTGGGCTACTAACTATCAACCCAATGTTGATGAATATCGTAAAGCTTTAGTATCTGCTCTTAATGCATACAATGCTAATCAGACCGAAGCTAACTGGGCAAAGGTTAAGACCGCTTTCGTAGACGGTTGGGCTTACCAGTATAAGCAAATCAACAAATAATTATAACGATAATTAAATTGTTATAAACCACGCAAGGCGAGGCGGGCGAAGATTTCGCCTGTCTCGCTTCCTTTCTTTCCTTCGAAAAAATCAAAAAGGAGAATTATAAATGAAAAATAGGCGCCGTCCCCAAAACGCTCTTCAAAGGCCTATGGTTCGTTGGAGCTGGTTTTTCCTGCTTCCAATGGTTTCAGCTTTTGCTATTGGCTTTGTGTGGCCGTTTTTACAGGGTATATATCTTTCATTTTGTGAATTCCGTCTTATTTCCGATGCGAAATGGGTAGGACTCAAAAATTATATAAACGTATTTCAGGATACAAACTTTATGCGCTCGTTTGGCTATACCGCAGTATTTGCTGTTGTTAGCTTAGCAATTATAAATGTTCTTGCTTTTATGGTGGCTTATGTGCTTACTCTTGAAATCAAGGGCTCTAATATTTTTAGAACAGTATTCTTTATGCCAAACCTTATCGGCGGCATTGTTTTGGGCTATATTTGGTCTATGATATTTGACGGTATTTTGTCCCAATTTGACACATCTATCCTTCAAGAATCAACTTGGGGCTTTTGGGGACTGATAATATTGCTTTGCTGGCAGCAAATAGGTTATATGATGATAATTTATATTGCGGGCTTGCAGTCGGTACCGGGTGATATGCTTGAAGCGGCAAAAATTGATGGTGCCAGCGGTGCACAAACCCTTTTCCGTGTAATTATTCCCAATGTTATGCCAAGCGTTACAATTTGTACCTTCCTGTCGTTGACAAACGGATTTAAGCTATTCGACCAAAACCTCGCTTTAACCGGCGGTCAGCCGTTCATTATTCAACCCGATGGCTCTGCTATTAAAACTACTGAAATGCTGGCTCTTAACATTTATTCTACCTTCTACGGTCAAGGTGCTTCGGCTCCCGGCTATGCACAAGCTAAAGCTGTTATATTCTTTATACTTGTTGCGGCTCTTGGTTTATTGCAGCTGTCCTTCACAAGAAAGAGGGAGGTGCAGCAATAATGGCTAATAAGAAATTGGGCGTTAATAATTCACTTGGCAAAAATATTTTAACGGCGATAATGTCTGTTATCAGTATTATTTATATTTTGCCCGTTGTTGCAGTTGTAATTAACTCATTTAAAGCTAACACATTTGTTAAAACCGATACCTTTGCTTTGCCTAATGCTGAATCCTTTGTTGGTTTTGCAAATTTTATTAAGGGTATGACCTTTGGTAACTATCCATTTGCAAAAAGCGTTTTATACAGTGTGGTTATAACTGTGCTTTCCACCTTCTTGATTCTTTTATTTACATCAATGGCGGCTTGGTATATTACAAGACGTGATACCATAGTTTGTCGCACTATTTACTTCCTTTGCGTTTTTTCAATGGTGGTTCCTTTTCAAATGGTAATGTATCCTCTTTCTAAAACCGCGGACAGATTAAGCCTTAATACACCTTGGACCATTCCTGTTATTTACCTCGGCTTCGGCGCAGGTCTTGCAGTGTTTATGTTCTCGGGCTTTGTAAAGTCTATTCCCTTGGAAATTGAAGAAGCCGCCGCGATAGACGGCTGCAACCCGCCTTATACCTTTTTTGCAGTTGTGCTTCCTATGATGAAGCCCACCTTAATATCGGTAGGTATTTTGGAAATAATGTGGGTTTGGAACGACTACCTCTTGCCTTATTTATCACTTGATATCAATGAATATAAAACTATTCCGATACATATTCAATATCTAAAAGGCAGCTATGGCACGGTAGATTTGGGTGCAACAATGGCATTGATTCTTTTAAGCATTATCCCCGTTGTTATATTCTATCTGCTTTGTCAAAAGCACATCATAAAGGGGGTTGCCGCAGGTGCTGTTAAAGGATAACGAAATCAAAAGAAGCAGTGGCATTTTAATGCCGATTTTCACCCTACCATCACCTTATGGCATTGGTACATTGGGTAAGGCATCGCGCGATTTTATAAACTTTTTACAGGCATCTAATCAGTCTTGGTGGCAAATTTTGCCTGTGGGTCCCACAAGCTATGGCGATTCGCCCTATCAAAGTCCCTCCACCCATGCGGGTAACCCTTATTTTATCGACCTTGATATTTTGGTAGAGGATGGTCTTTTAGAACAGTCGGAAATTGATGCGCTGTTTTGGGGCGATAGCCCTTGCCTTGTTGATTATGGTGCGCTGTATGAAAACCGCTACACCCTTTTGCAAAAAGTGTGTGAGCGCGGCTGGGACAGGGATTTTGACCGCATTGAAGCATTTAAAAGTGCGAATTCGTATTGGCTTTTAGATTATGCACTTTTTATGGCGCTTAAAAGGCATTTTAATATGCTTTCGTGGCTTGAATGGCCTGATGAGGACATCCGCCTCAGAAAGCCGGAAGCAATAAAATTTTACACTGAGAAATTGGCAGACGATATCCGCCTTTTCACCTATATACAGTTTCTTTTCTTTAATCAGTGGAATGCGCTGCGCGAATACGCGCACGAGCATTCGGTTGGAATTATAGGTGATTTACCTATTTATGTTGCACTTGATTCGGTTGATGTTTGGGCTTCACCCGAATGCTTTCAGTTGGATGAAAAGGGCTTTCCTACCGAGGTTGCGGGTGTACCGCCCGACCAATTCACAGCCGATGGTCAGCTGTGGGGGAATCCGCTTTATGCTTATGATGTTATGCAGCAAAACGGCTATGAATGGTGG
>JAGAPJ010000140.1 GCA_017623315.1 Clostridia bacterium
CATCATCATTAGAATATTGCGGGAAGCCAAGACCCGCCTTTGTAAGCTTTGTAGCTTCGGTATAGCGGTCGGCAGGGGTATTTTTTGAAACACGCAGATTGATTTTTGGGTCTATCATTTTATTATTGCAGGAAGCCTTTAAACATAATTCCGACAATACGTTATATACATCATTGCCGTCCTTATCAATACCGCCAAGCATCATGCTTTGACCGTTATCACCCTGCTGAACACCAACATAAATATCGCTGTCCTTATTAAAGGATAAGAAAAAGTCTTCCAAAAGCTCAAGGGCAGTATCATAGGTATAAACACCCTTATCCATATCTGCTTTAAGATAAGGATACATATATCTGTCAAAACAGCCAACGGTGTTGTGGTAGTTACCCTCAAGCCAAAGTGAAAAATGCAAAATGCGGAAAAACTGCAGTGCTTCACGGAAATTGCGTGCAGGATAACGCGGGACTTGGGTTAAAACCTCAACCAAATCTTCTCTACCCTGTTTTTTAGCTTCTTCTAAATACTTATCCGAAAGCGCAATAATATTATCAATTGCTTTTTTGCCGTACACATCAGCCGATTCACGCTTTTTAAGTAAGCCAACACCAATGGTGTCGTAATAATTGGGGGATAAATTTGACATAAAGCCCAATTCGTGAATATAGTGCTTCGACTTTATTTCTTCCCATTCGCTGTCGGTAAAAATTGCAGGCAAATTTGAGACGGTGCGCAAAAATACTATTTGTTCACCTTCTAAAATAACTGCTTTTTCTTCACCGCAAAGCCTTGTAAAACGGTCGGACATTCTTTCAATGGGGCTTAAGCCTTTATTTGAATATTCCTGTGCCAAATCCCAATCAACACTGTGGCGGAATTTGTGATGCTCTTTGTTTAAAATGAAATTATATAAAATTTTGTTCATAATTTTACTCCTAAACCATATCAAACAAAATAAGATTTTTTATACCTTAAATAATATCTTTTAAAACATCGTATATTCTATCAGCAATTGTCTGCATTCCCTTGTCACCCGGGTGGATAGATACACCCTCATGTTCAAAAAGACCAATTGCCATCATTTCTTTGTTATCGCCTAAATCTCCAAGCTTGACTAAAGGACTATTATTTTCCTCAGCCAATTCTTCGATAAATTTGTCACCAGGATGTTTCCAAAAAGATGTAGTAAATATTAATTTTGGTGTTTTTTCGGGTGATAAATATTTAATAAACTGCATTAATTCCTTCTTAAATTTATCACCATCAAAATCCTTGCCGCCGCAATTTTCAATAAGTCTTACAATAATTACATCCGCACTAAAATCACGTGCAGCAGCATATTGGTCATAAAAATCGATTTCTTCCTTATAGTGAACTTCCCATTTTGCGCCTTGACAAATACAAAATGCAGGATTTGAAACCTTTTCGCGAATATACCGCATTAAAATATGCACGTAGTCCTTTTCTTCAGCCGACGCCGCCATACCCCAAGCGTTATGCCAACCGATATCTGCCTTAACTCCGTGCAGTGTAATCGAATTTCCAAGAAAAATTACACGAAGGCCTTGATTTTCGGCATCGGTAAATTTTATAAATTCACTGCTTTTAAGCTGGTTTTTAGCACTAACTGTGTTTTTTGATAATTGCTCCATTATTTTACTCCCTTATACAGTATAAGCCCGTCTTGCAATTATATGGTCTTGATATTCCTTACTGTGGCGGAACTTGTGGTGTTCTCTATTAAGTATGTAGTTATATAGCCTTAAATAATCCGACATTTATACACACCTAATATATATTTATAAATTTATAAAGTTTCTATAAATTTCTGTACATCAACTATTGTATTTGTTTTTCGTGCATGTTCTGTGGCAAAAACCAACATATGATTATAACACGATTCTTCAATTGACGGAATCGAAACACCCGAATAACTGTCGGTAAAATAATCATATAAATCCAACATTATACCTGTATCTCCGCCACCGTGGCCTCCGGCAATTCCGTCTTTTCCTACTAACGGAATTGTTTCGGTTTTGTGTTTTATGAAGTCAAAATAAGTAATTGGCGTATTCTCATCAAGCGCGGCACGCAACTCGCCTAATGTTCCCATTATATGTATAAATCTACCACCCTTGTTAAATGCATTCATTGTAAAAGTTACTGTAATGTCATCTTCAAAAAGCATATTAACAGTTTGATGGTCTACAACGTCATTATCACATTTAAAAACACATTTTCCATACTGGGTTTTTGTTATAACCTCTAAAATATCTTCATCCGTTGGATTTGGCTTGTTTGCGGCAGGTTCTCTAAGCCATGTCCACTTTGGGTCCAAATATAACTTTGCTGCATTGTAAGGACATTCCTCACCAACAGGGCACCCTTGTATGCAATATTCAGGCGCTCCTTCAGGTGCATTTTCGGCCTTAAAATATGATAACGCGCCAAAAGACTGTACACTCTTGCATTTTTTACCTATAAGCCACTGTAAAATATCTAAATCGTGACAGGATTTTTGCAAAAGCATATCAGAACTTCTTTCGCTGTTTCCCCAATTTCCTCTTACAAAACTGTGGGATTGATGCACGTTGCCAACGCATTCCTCGTGGTTAATCGACATAACTTTACCGATTTTTCCCGAATCTATAAAATTCTTCAATGTTTTGAATATATCGGTATATCGAAGAACGGTGCAAATAAGAACCTTTACCCCTTTTTTATTGGCAGCATTATTTATTTCAATACATTCCTGGGCTGTTGGAGCTATGGGCTTTTCAAGTAACAAATCATAACCCAACTCAATCGCCTTCAAAGCGGGTTTTAGGTGGTCCTTATCCATTGTAGCTATAACGGCAAAGTCAGCTATTTTACCGAGTTCAAATAACGGTTCATAGCTTTCATAACACATATTATCTTCAATATTATATAAGTCCTTAATATAATTACGTCTATCCTTCTTGGGTTCGGCAACTGCAACAATTTCAAATTTTTCTTTATGTTTACTCATAACGGTAGAATAGGTTGCACCTCTGCTACCTGCACCAACCACAATTGCTTTCAATTTTTTCATACTAATACCTCCTAAATTAATCAATATATCCAATATAATTATGCACAACAAAAAATAATTTTAGTTTTACCAAACAAAGAAATCTTTTTAGACTCATCCGAAAGAAAGAATTTGTCTCCTTTTTTAAAATCAACACTTTCTTCCCCATCTGATATAGTACAATTTCCATCTATTACAACAGCAACCGAATATGAATTTAATGCAACATTACAATTGCCGCAAGCGTTTAATCCGTACAATGAAAATTTGTCTGTCAAAGATTTATCAACTATAGGAGACAACTCATTTTCTTTAAATTCTACATTCCTATAATATTTATCCTTAACCTCTTCCTGCGAATAACCAATATATTCATAGCAGTCAAACATTTTATCAAATCCAAGACCGCCGTGAATTTTTCGTTCGTCCAAAACTCGACCGGATGGTGTTATTCGTTCAGGAATAACCATTAAATCACTTGGTTCTTGCAGTTCCACCATAAAGCAGCCCGAACCGATAGCGTGCGGCACACCGCCATCAACAAACCACAAATCGCCTTTTTTAACGTTAAAACGATTAAGAGAATCCAATATCCCCTCAATATCTTGTTTATTATAAAGTTCTATCCACTTTTCACGGGTTATACCCTTTTTAAAACCCAAATATATGTAAGCGTCATCTTGGGTGTCAAGCATATACCAACATTCAGTTTTACCAAAATTAGAATTAAATGCCTTTTTAGCGAATTCAATTGTGGGATGGCATTGAACAACAAGCCTTTCGGCGCTATCTAAAAGCTTAACAAGAATTGACATTTCCTCAATTACGCTATTATCTTGTGCAATGCCTAAATGCTTTTGATAATCCTCGGCCAAAACATCTTTGAAAAATCGACCGTTTTCACAAACGCTTAATCCCTCGTTTTCGATTGGATTATCGGGATTAAAAGCAGTTACAACAGAAGCGATCCACTCTTCCGGTTTTCTTCCGTCTTCACATGTCTCTTTACCGACAAATCGATCTATATTCTTACCACCCGTATATGCACGGTTCACACGGTTTTCTTTAAATTTCAATATCATTATATCGCCTCTAAATTAGATTGTCTCAAGCTCGTTTTCGTTATAAATCAGCAACTCGCCTTCGTCAAACGCTTTAATCTCACCGTTTTCAAGCTCTTCAAAGGTTGCCACCGACATATATTTATCCTTAAGACCGATTATTGCCTTGCCGTTTTTAATCGGCGCGAAAAGATAAAGTCTAAAATCATCATAACTTTTAAGGCTTAAATCAAAGCTCGCGCTGCCGCTAAGCTTAAATGCCTTTTTATTAAACCAATCATAAACGCAATATTCCTTAGTCTCATCGATACGCATATCCTTAGCGGATACAGTTGCAGTAACCTCGTTTTCATCCTTATCAATGTTAAATAGCGCAAGAATACCGTTGCCGTTATGTGTATTGAAAAGCTTAAATGCTTTGCCGTTTTCACGCGCATCGGAAAACAAACAATCGGGTGACGGCTGTGCAGGTGTATTAAGACGAATAATCCTACCATCACTATAAACAGTAGGCATAATAACCTCTTTAACACTTCTGTCAAGGGTGTCGCTGATGTATATCGGCCCACCACTCATAGCCTTAATAACCGAGTTTTTCATAGCCTGTGTATCATCGGTCCACCACATATCCCAATCTCCGTAATAAACACTGCCCTGGACGATAGAGTTATAGCTGCACTGCATTATGTGACCTGCAAACCACTTGCGGTTTTCGGGCATAAAATCGCCGCTAAAACGACAAATAGCGCTTTTTCTGTTCCAAAAGTTTTCAGTAGCCATACCCATACAGTTGATAAGCTGACCGCCAAAATATTTATCATTAGCCTTTTCAATTGCATTATGAAGATTACTTGCCGCCATACCGATAGGCATAGCAAGTTTTTCATACCAACGTAAATGTGACTGATAGTCAACCTTCACAAAGTCTATACCGCAATCCTTATAAAAGCCGTGCTGTAAATCATAATATTTTTCTATAATGTCTCTTTCGTAACGTGGAATAAGTTGTCTTTTGGTTGACCAATATAAATAATCGGCATATTCCTTCGCAAGTGAGGAATTAGGATTAATACCATGCCAATAACCTGTTGCAGGATGCCATAACCCAACCTGTAAATCATAATCCATTTTAAGTTCGTCTACTATACCTTTAAGTCCTTTTGGAAAACGGTCAGGCGCTGCCTCAAAGCTATCAAGCTCACGCGAATGCATTGAAGGAATATTATTATTAGGAACGTCTCCCCACATATCATCCAAAATTGCCCAACGAACAGGAATTTGTTTATTCTTAAATTCCTTTGCTTTATTAATTAAATCTTCGTGAGTAACTTCCATATGGAAGGCATCCCAGCTACACCAACCAAGATATTCAAAAACGTCGGGATATTTTTTATCAGTACGCATAATAGGCTCTTTACCTAATATGCTAAAGGTTTCTTTATTTACTTCATAAGGCAAAGTATAAGCATCCTTACCCTCGCCCCAAACAAGCGCAATGGTATCGACCTCATTAGGCAGACAGTTATTCCAAACATATACGTCAAAGCCGTCCTCATAGCCCTTTATAGTAGATACAAATTCCGTATCGCAAACGGTGGTAAGAAACTGATAATCATCGTCCCTTTTAGCTAAAATTGTTTGGGTAAATGCCGGCAATTCGCAAAGCTTACCAAAAAACGGATACACCCAAAATTCGCTTTTGTTATACGTAGCAACAAAGCTTGAAATGTCAGAGATTCCTTTAATATGCAAGCCTACCGAGCATTCATAATTGTAATGATTTCTACCCATTGTTTCGCCCAAATTTTTGGGAACAAAGGTAGAAGCATAACGCAAAAACTTACAATTATTAAACTTTTCAATAGTTGCTTTTAAGCTTATACCAATATTATCATCGGCAAATTCTACTACACCCTCTGTAACATTTTTAAGTTCTAAAGGATATCTATTGCCGTCGTCTAATTCAGCAAAGGCTGTAACGTCTTTAAAAATATCAAAGCTTTTTACTATTTGCATACTAAATTCACCTAACTTTTATTGCTCAAACAAGGTATAATTTACCCTGTAACCTGTTATTACGGGTAATTCCTTTTTATAAACCCTCTTAATCTCACCACTATGGTTTGATTCTAAAATTAAATTGTAATCCAAGGTGTCCCAAACACCAAATATCTTGCCGTTTATAAGCAAAACACTAGAATCCTTATTTTCAAACAAAGGATTTTTTGCCGTGATATCACCTATACCGCAAGAAAAAGCAAATACCTTTGTAATACCACCATTTACGGTTTTAATTGCGGTGCCGGGACCTTCTACCTTAAAGCCGTAGCAAACAAAATCAGAATTGTCGTTAAGCACTTCAACGTCAGCACGTTCGGGATTTAAATTCCATGCCACTACCTTTTGTCCGTGAAATTCATAAGGTATCATATGACAGTATTCGGGCTCATATCCATTTCTAGCAATTATACAATTGTTGGAATACGTACCAACCGTACAAGCGCAATTATCAAGGTAAACTCGGCTGCCTTCTACAGTATTAAAATACATCGCTGCCGTTTGCGTATGTAAATCCTTTAATACTAAATCGCGCTTCGCATTATGACAAATAAGACGAAAGCGACCGTAAAACTGCTCAAATGTATACATTTGCTTCATGCATAACGGCTTATTACTATCCTCATTTACTGTAAACAAGGCATTTACTTCGCCACTTATAAGTCTATTTCCTGCAAAAAAATCGCAGAACATAAAATCAATTACTTTAACAGTTTTTGGAATAGTAATATTACCATTTACAAAATAGTGTCCGCCTGTAAAATAAATTACTTCCTTGCCACTGTTAAACGCTTTTTGAATGGCATCTGTGCAGTCAAACTCACCGTCTGCCACAGCACCATAATCCTCAACCACTGCATAACTATCAGCATTAGCATCGCAATTCGGAATACGAGTTTTAGAAATATCTACCGTTTTCCCAGTTGCTTTTTTATTTTCAAAAATCTCACCATTAGGAGCTATGTTATACACGTGATTTGTATTTATATCTGCATTTATCGCAGTATCAAATATAGCGTACGCACCCTGACTTACTAAAAATTCGTATTTGGGAGTGTTTTTAGCACAAATCTCGTTTAAAACCATTGCATCTGCTCCAATACTTACAGGAACACCGCTAATATCAGTAAACTCGATATCCTCTACAGCACAAAGTGAACATCTAAAAGAATAAAAGCCAACTTTAAACCCACTTATAGATATTTTACGAAACACACCCTCAGAGCCACTGGCAAGTTGTATCCCCGTATCAGCATCTTTTGCTCTAATAGTTACATTTTCAATTCTACCTGAATTATTAGCTATAAACCTACAGCCTACTGCACCCTCGTTGCCACTGCCACAGTCAATTGTTAAATCAATCAAGGTGTTTAGTTGTGAAACGTTAGAGGTTTCTTTTTCAAGACAGCCTTCGGCATTAGCATAGCTTATTACAGGTTTTTTGGCGCCTTTTTCAAAGCCCTTGCAGTTATCCGCAAGTTTAATAATTGTTTCATTTTTATCTTCACCCATTAAATGAATTCCACGTGTCATTTCATAACCGGGCTTTGAATCAAATATATTCTTAACGTTATCCTTAGTATATGTAACCGTATCGCTTACAAGATATGTTCCTTTTGGGAAATAGATAATTCTTGCATCGGGTACAAATTCGGGAAAAATTACACGTACTAAATTTTTTTCAATTCTTGATTCAAAACCAATATACACGTCGTTTTCACCAAGTGTATAAAGCTTTTGCTCGGTTTCCTTTACACCTTTTACTTCACGTTCAAGCAAATCGTCAAAAACCTGACGTAATGCTGCAGTACAGTCAACCTTGCCTGTGTTATCAGCAAAATAGGGTGCTTTTGTAACGTCGATAATATTGCCGAAATTTAATGGGTATTTCATTTAAATCTTCCTAATTTTAATTAATTTTGCAACCATATTGCCAAGACCGTAAATCTTAGCATCTAAGCCACGGTTCATTAAGCCTTCTCCGCTCATAACGTATTGTTCGTCAATACTGTATAAAGCGACCTTATCCAAACCAAACAACTTAAGACTTGGATAGCAATATGTAAACTTTAATTGAGGTGCGAATATAAACACCAAAACTTCGTTTCCGTCCTGTGAAACATATTCCTGGCACCAACTATTGTCATTATAAATTGAACGAAGCTTATAGCCTGTACCAAGCTGAATTGTATCACGTAATTCCTTTGCAAGACTAACGTACTTTGCAATTTCTTCTATTTCTTCATTGCTTATTGAAGTTAAATCAATAGATATACCAAGTGTACCGTTCATACCCTGCAAAGCCTTAAATTCTAAGGTACATTCGCGCCTATTAAAACCTGTATTATTGGCACTAATATGACCTGTGCCACCCATATAATTGAGTGGTAAAACAAGAGATGCCGCTTCACGCATATATAACGAATCCACAGGGTCGTTATTGTCAGAATAATTCATACAGTCACTGTATTTAAGGGTTTCAATATCTGCCCTCAAACCACCTGATGCGCAATTTTCAAAAAGCAAGTACGGATATTTATCTTTAATATGCTTGAATATTTTGTAAAGATTTCTAACATACTTTACCCACATCATTCTTTGTTCAAAATAAAACGGATGACTGGCTTGCGAGATATATCTATTCATATCCCACTTTAAGTACTCGATGTTATTATTTGAAAGCAAATTATCTATAACAGATATTATATAGTCCTTTACGTCATCAAGTGCCAAATTAAGCACCAATTGCTGACGGCTTTCTTCATATTCACGCGAAGAAAAACCGAGCACCCATTCAGGATGATTTCTAAACAAATCACTGTCACGGCTTACCATTTCAGGCTCTACCCAAAGGCCAAACTTCATACCAAAGTCATTAACCTTTTTAATAAGTGGTCCAAATCCATTTGGGAATTTATTTAAATCTATTCTCCAGTCGCCAAGTCCTGCAGCGGTATTGTTTCTATTTTCCATCCAACCGTCATCCACTGCAAAAACTTCGGAGCCCAACTTAGCAGCTTTCTCAACAATAGACATTAACTTTTCTTCGTTAATATCAAATTGAAAGCAATCCCACCCATTGTAAATCACAGGTGTAGCTTTATTTTTCCACTCTGATTCAACACGGCTGTTTTTAACGTATTTTTGCATACGTGCCGAAGCGCCGTTGAAGCCATCGCTTACAAAGCCTAAAACCACTTCTGGAGTTTCAAAAGACTCACCCGAATTAAGTAACCAAGCAAAATCCTCATCACTTATACCTGCAGTAACTCTCACCTGTTCCATAATATCCTTTTCAACAGTGATTTTTGTGTTACCGCTCCAAGCAAGCGCGCCATACCATATATCACCATGGGATTCACTGGCAGTACCATTATCAATTGCAAAATAAGGATAATTTTGAGAATTCGAAACCCCACCCAAACTTTGCAAAATCGTTCGTGCCTTGGTAATTTCGGTATGGTGCAAATCATATTCATGCGTCCATTTACTATCCATAGATGTAAGATAATATTTGTCAGCATAAGGTAAATTAACGGTTGCAGAAAATGCTTTTTCAAGCTTTACAGTTTCGTTACTGCTATTTCCAATTATGCATTTTCGCACAATAATATCCAAATCTTCGATAACATTATAAATCAACTGAACTGTTAATTCATAGTTAACATCTTTTAAAGTGATTTTCAATACATTATCAATTATTTCATGCGATACATAATTTAAAAACAAATCTCTTACGCCGTCAGCAAATTCCACCTTAAGTGTGGGTTCGCTATAAAACATACCGCCATCGCCCACGAATTCACTGGCAAACCTTTCGTGTGAATGCTTACCGCCATCATTGCAACCATTTATTACCCAATTGAAATTTCGAAAAAAATCTGCTAATCTACTAACTTTTTTGCCCCAATAAACACTTCTTAAAGTACGTCTTTGAGTTGCATCAGTATACTTGGGTTTTTCCTCATAAATACTAAAGATATATGAAGTGTTTTTTGTTTGCAAGGCAAAGAATTTTTTCTCTTCATTATAAATAATAGACATACTCTTTTCTTCCGTCAGGGCATAGTCGTATAAACAGCTATAGAACCGCCCGGTAAAACATCCCTTAATTTGTCAGTAACATTTTTAATTTTCTTATCAAAGGTTATTACAGAATTATCCTCGCTTCTATATTCCTTGGAAGCATCAAATAAATATCTTTTAAATGTGACGTTTTCCAACGGCATTGATAACTTTAATTCGAATGGTGAAGTGAAAATATTCGAATTAACAACAATAATGGTAAAACTTCCGTCAGTATTATCGCAAGCGCAACAACACAAGCCGCTTTCTATGATGTTATCACCTCTAAAGGTTTTACCATCATTGAAATGCGATGCAACTATTTGATATGCATAAAAGCTATTATATGGGCGCTTGTCCTGATGGGGATGAGGAATAAGTCCCCAACAATGATGTCCATCCTTCCAGTTATCCTTTGCATTAGCGTGCGAGCCAACCCAAAGCGTGTTTATAAATGTCCAATTAAGAATAGTTTTATAACCAACGTTTACATTTGCAACCATACCTGCAATAATATGAATCGGATTCCACTTCGTGAAATTTCTAAATTCGAACCAAGTGTTATTTCTATCTAGTGCGTTGTATTCATCAATCCATACGTCATTAGCTTTAACACCTGTTTTTTGGATTATATCCTCATTTACACAGGCCATCATGTTTTCATATGGTAAAGCTGTATTTGAAATAAGTGTGCTGTATCTATTGTAATTGTGATATGACCATTCATCAGCGTATGTTTTTAAAACGTTACAAATAGGTTCAAAAATTTGATAAGTATAATTCCAAATTTCAGTACCAAGTGCTACGTTTCCAAGCACTAATTTATAATCCTGTCTTATACCCGCTTCATAAAGTGTATTATGAACAGCACCAACACATTTGTCATAACGCACAAGTAATTCCTTACCAGCGTCACTTTCAAAACCATTAGGAATACCATTAGCCGGCTCTGAAAAGAAGGTTATATACTTCACGGTTTTTACACCATTGTTTTTAAGAGCTATAACAAAATCACGCACAAACGTTGCAAAAATTTCGCATTGCTTATCAAAGGGGTATTTCGCAAGTTCGGAATTGGCGAACACGGGTCCAAAATTGATAGAATTACCCCATTCGAAGTTAAGCATAATATCAACTTGTCTTTCTGAAATTCCCATAAAAGACCTTACTAAAGCTTTAAACTCATCATCTTGGAAGTTCCAAGTATTTGTTTCTTCGTTATACCAATTTTTACTTACAAAAACCGTAGCACGGGCAATTTTTACTCCAGAAAGTTTCAATCTATCAAGTTCATTTTCCGCTTCTTCTTCTGTATAATTTCGTCCATCTTCGTCCTTAAAGTATATCCAAGGATAATAAAGTGCTCCAAAACCAAGAAAATTTTCATTTACTGGCTTGTCATTAAATAAACAAATTTGACACCTCTCTTGAGGTGTAAACCATTCCACAATTTCTTTCTTGATTTTTTTATTATTGCTTACATAATTCATATAAATCTTTTCAAGAGAGAATGATATTGGTTCACCGAACAACGCTTCGTTTTCTCCACTTAATGTATTACACAAAAGTAATGGAGTTATAGTGATTTCATCATAGACATATTCTTTTTTGAATCCCTTAATTATGACCGAAGTCCCATCGTTATTGTTAATAAGTTCTAGTTGTAAATCTATCG
This sequence comes from Clostridia bacterium, assembly GCA_017623315.1. Classification (GTDB taxonomy): domain Bacteria; phylum Bacillota; class Clostridia; order Oscillospirales; family Acutalibacteraceae; genus UBA737. The sequence goes on from JAGAPJ010000140.1 coordinate 11,909, forward strand.
TATTAAGCAAAGCCAAAGTAAAGGTAGAAATTCTAAAATTTTCATTATTTAGTTTAATCAAGCTACCCTTGGTTTTATGATAAAATTTCGCCACCAAGGAAATACTTTCATCAACACTAGACAAACCATAGAAATCTATTCCACCATATACTATTTCTGAAACTTCTTTTGAAACTGTGATTTCACTTATAGCAATATATCTGTCATCGGCCTCTTGTCTGTGCTTAAAATTCATTAAGCCAACGTATACAGGCTCTTCCTCCAAATTTTCCTGCATACGTTCGTAAATATAACTACCATCTACAGAAACTTCAACATTAAAAAAGTCCTTCGTAATTTCATCACAAGGAATCTCCACGGTTTTAATAATACTTTCCTCGTTAATTTTATTTCCGTTACCAATTTTAGTAAAAGGACCCGCTCCCTTTAACGGCCCTTCATTAAGCACATTAAAATCACCTGTTGAACGAAAAAAACCGACAGAAATATTATCATTTAACGGCTTTATAACTTTAATTTTTATATTAAGCGTGTACTTTGAATTTATATCAATAGTGTTTTTGCAAAAATTCTTATTCTTGGTAACGGCTGCTGCTAATTTTGTTCTCCACAAAACACATCCGCCATCACCATAGTCTTTTGTAATTTCATCCATATATAGCCATGTTCCGAAATTATACATTCTAGGAAGAAGCTTACCATTTGATTCGTAAACACCATCATCTTCCGAAATGTTATTAAAAGTATAATTAAAAAGAACGTTCATAAAAACACCTCATATCTTTAAAGTTAATTATCTTTTACGATACAACAAATTTCCGCTGGATTCAAAATAATTTTGTTAGGTACTTTTCCACAAACACCACAATCAGTATAAAGCATTGCATTACAACCCTCATTAAAAGTTAGTTCTTGCGGTTCAAAGGTCCTATTCACAAAAAATTCAGCTATCGAACCGTCCGGTGCTTTAAATCTTTGATTTAAAATCACCCTATCAGTTATTTTATATCCGTCTAGCGTTACAAATGCAACACTATTTTCACAATTTGCTTCTTTCGTTTTTAAAAGTTCACCATAATATAGATATTTTTTAGCAAAACCTTTGCGCCAATTATTTGCATTTCTAATAAAATTAAGCGTTAATTCTTCTTCGGGTACCGTTTCATCAAAAGGAGCATTCCAACCCCAGCTCAACTTGCTATTATTTCCAAGAACAAGTGCAAGCATATCACCTGCCAAGAATGAAAACGCCATTCTATAGAGCAAATTATCAGGCGCGGCACTAAAATCTATCATTTTTTCAAGTCCATTTTGATTACCTGTGAAATTACAGGTATACTCGTGATATAAATAATTATAAGCACGAACAGGTCTACCTTGCCTTAAAGTAGTAAACCATCTCAAATCATTAAAAACAAGATGCTTAAGCATAGGCTCGCATGCGGCACATTCACAACCAAATAGCATTTGCTTGCCAGCATCATTAATAGCATTGCGCATTTCGGACATAATATCTTCCATGCTGTCAACCAACCATTTACCAGGTGTTGAAGGATGTCCGTGTTCATTACTCCAACAAAAATGCGGTATACCACCTATATTTTGGTCAAAGGCTTGGAAATAATCAATATCCGCCTTAGCAATTTTAATTGTTTCGTTTACAGTAACAGTCTTTGTTTGCTCGCAAGCAGGGCAAACCTCATAGCCTTCTCTTACAAAGCCTAAAGCCGAAACCTTTACCTCTTCACCGGTGCTTGTGCGACAGATTGAAGCCGACCAATTATCATTAATATAGCCATCATAATTTTTATAAGAACTATCCTTAACACTTTGTGTGGTTATACCAATACCACTGGCATAAAGACCAACAAGATGCCCTTTATTATGAAGTTCTTCAACTGTTTTTTCAAAATCATTTATATCACCGTAAGAACAAACGGAATAAAATCCCCCTTATCTATAAGCCATACCTCTGTTACATCATCAGGGTTATATGCTACCGTTACTTCACCACCTGATAAGAAGTCCTCTGTATAATCATCATGTTTGTATCGCAATCCGTTAATGC
>JAGAPJ010000141.1 GCA_017623315.1 Clostridia bacterium
AAGGTTTCGACAGGGACTTTGCAGTATCGGAAGCGAGCAGTGGCGCAAAACCACTATAAAATTTGCATAAAAAATTAACTAACAACAATAAAGTTGCTTTAGCTGCCTAATTAGGCGGCTCATCCGAACCCGAACTACCGCGGTCGGGGTAGGGTGTCATTTTAGCGGTGAACGTGAACATTGGGTTTCTCCACCCTTTGTCACGCAGTAGGAGATACTGATTACAGCAGTCCGACATTTGACGGCTGTAAAAGGGAATGTAAAGATATGTCTGCGCTCGGAGATGCCGGTATGAATAGGTTTTTGGACAGGAGTTCGATTCTCCTCACATCCACCATGAAAACACCCTCGTTGTAATACAATGAGGGTGTTTTCAATGATATCCGTTCCTTGCGAAACGGATGATATATCTTCGATATGATATCCACCTTCGGTGGATGATATATGCCTGTGGCATATGAAGGAACGGATATTATATCATATAGCGTAAGCGATATATCATTTTAAATCGTTAAATTACAGACAGCAATCGTTGAAAGAGGACTGCTTTTATGATATAATTTGTTTTAAAGGTGATTATATGATATTGAACGAAGCGAAAACATTGCTTGACGAAAATAACATATTTTATTCCGAATTGCACTTTACTTATAAGTGTCTAGTAAAGTAATTTGCACCCCTAATTCAAAATGCACCCCTAAAATGACTTTGCACCCTTGCTTCAAAAGGGGGCAAAGTTATTTTATTTAGATAATCGAACTTGATAGAGTCTTAACGCAAAAAAAGTTGTCTGGGGAGTGAAAACCGCCATAAGTTGTGGTTTGGTTGTTAAAAATTAACAAAATAGGAAAAAATAGCAAATTTTAATTATAAATGTGAAATTTATCGATGCTTTTGAACTTGAAAAATGAAGTTTATAACGCTAAGTTATTATTACAATTCGAAAGGTTTCATATGTAATTATCGATTTTTGAATATAAATTGTTTTTCGAACTTTTTGAATTATATTTCGTATTAAAATAATGTGTGCAATAATGTATAATATTTGTGCAATATTGTGTGTTTTTTTGTGAATTGTGTATGATTTGCCTAAAAATGAAGGGTTTAGGGGCAAATCATACGAAATTTCTACTCATTGATGTTGCTGCACAATCGTATTATTTGTAAAATCAATCGAAAGGAATGATAACATGCGTAGTGTAAAAAAAATAGTTAGCATAGTGTTGGTTTTGGCGCTTTGCTTTTTAATTGGGGGTTGCAGTAAGAAGCCTCCCAAAAAGCAACAGCAAATTGTCACTATACCGTATCCTAATCAGGGCGAAACTGATGATGGAAACCAAAACGGTGAGGACAACGTTATTGTTGACGACGCTTACATTTCCGACCGTGAACTTGCTGACAAGACAGATGCAATAAGCGGTGAGGTCGAGCCGGAATTTAAGGTTAAGGTGGCTGACTTCAAAGTAACAAGTGACTATACCGTAATTTATCCTAACGGTAACACACAGCTTAAACAGGCGGCTGAAAAGCTTGTTAAGTATTTTGCGGACAATGGTGTAAAGGTTGGTATTTCGGCTGACACCGCCGCTAAAAAGGATAAAGAAATTTTGTTAGGTGACACTAACAGAAAGAAATCTACCCTTGCAGAAAACAAATATGCGGTTACAGTATCAGGCAAAAATCTTATTTTCGAAAGCGGTAACTTTAACGGCGCAGTAAAGGCTGTTAACTGGTTTACTTCTTTGAAATATGCCGACGGTAAGGCTAACACCCTTACAGGTGAGTATGAATTTGCTTCACAAATTCAACGCGAAGACGGTAAATACAATTACGTTTGGGGCGACGAATTTGACGGCAACCTTCTTGACGACAAAAAGTGGGAATTAACCTCAGCCATCAGTGCTGAAAGCTCCTTCAAGCTTTCACGTGACCCCAAGGCAATTAAAGTGCAGGACGGTCTTTTAAAATTAAGTGCTCAGCGCTTCTTTGACCCTGACAACAACCAAATTCAAGCAATTGCACCTTACACAGTTGACAGTAAGAGCAAAATGAACTTCCAATACGGTTATTTGGAAATGCGTGCACGTATTCCTTTACGTGACGGTGCATGGCCTTCACTTTGGATGTCGGGCGCTTGTAAAACAGGCGCGGTTGTAAGTGATTTGTTTACTAACGGCGATATTATCCCGTCAAACTTCTCAGCTGAAGCGGATATTATCGAATACACCTCACTTCAGCCCAACTTGCATAAGTGGTTCTATGAAGAGCAAACCGCATCAGGCATTGTTAATAAGCATTCTTCGTTAGGTGCTGTTGAAACTCCTGTTAAACACCCCATGAATTTAGACCCTGCAAATTCATTTGTATATCAAATTATCGGTTACGAATGGACACCCGAAAAAATGACAATTTATGTTAACGGCGAAGTGTTCTATACATATAACTGGACCACAAGTGTACAGCTTGACGGCCTTAAAGATATGTCAGACTTCTTGAACCCGATGTTTGTTCGTATCAATAACCATCTTCTCCCAAAGAATATTCCTAGTGACTATTCAACCCTTCCTGCCGAATTCTTTGTTGATTACGTAAGAATTTATCAAAAAGACGGCGTTGGCGGAATTTGGCTTGCCGATTAATTTATAACTAATTTATAATATAAGGAGAAAAAACATGAAAAGCATCTTTTTAAAAACAATGTGTTTAACACTTGCGTTGTTTATGATGTTTACAGTTGCTGGCTGTGGCGAACCTGACGATTCTTCTGATGTTGAGATTATCTATCAGTATGAAAGCGGACCTGAAGGCAGCGACGGTAACAGTGGCAACGATGGCGCAAGCAGCACAACCTCAGGCAACAAAAAACCCTCGTTAAAGGCTGAATCAGTTATTAACGACGGCGTTGACCCTTCAAAATATAAGGGCACAACAGTTGTTTACGCTACATGGCGTAACCCCGCCCTTTATGAAGACGGTCCCGTGGTTAAAAACTTTGAAAAGAAATACGGCATTACCGTTAAGGTTGACTTAATGACCGAATCCGACTACACCAACACCGTTTTAGGTCGTATCGCTTCGGGTAAAGCACCTGACGTTTACTTCTCAACCTATACCTTCCCTTATTGTATCGACGCTCTCCAGCCTATCGATGCTGCAAAGCTTAACTTGAAGGAAGCTATTTGGGATAAGCCCCTTATGGACCTTGCAACAGTTGGCGGCAAGACCTATCTTGTTGATACCGTTGGTAACATCTGGAAGGATGAAGATATGGTATTCTTCAACAAGAAGATTTTCCGTGACAACGGCTGGACCACTCCTGAAGAATATTACAAAGCAGGCAAGTGGAACTTTGACACAATGAAAAAGTGCATGCAGCAGGTTGCTTCTTTAGGACCTGAATACACAGGCGGTGTTGTTCACCTTGAAGGCTTAATTCACTCTGCAGGCGCAAGCGTTATCGGCTTTAAGAACGGTAAGTTTGTAAACGGCACCACCAACACCGTTACACAGGATATTATGCGTTGGGCTTCTAACGGTATTAAGGAAGGTTGGCTTGGTACAACGTCAATTTACAAATCTCTTAACGAATTCCCTTCAGGTAAGGTTGGTATGGCAATTCTTCACTCCTTCGGTCTTAAAAAGACAGGCTACTTAAGAAGCATGAAGGCAAGTGACATTGGCTTTACTTATCTTCCTTCTTGGGAAGGTAAGGCTTATACTCCTACAGGTCTTGTTCGTGGTTGGGGTATCTGCCGCGGCGCTAAAAACCCTGTTGCAGCAGGTATCTTCTTACGTAACTATCTCGATGTTAACAATTACGATACAACCTCTGCTTTCATTTCAAAGGAAGCTGAAAACTTCTTCTTCAAGCTTACCTCTACATCATCAGCTAATAAGAACTTCTACTTCTGCTATGGCTCAGGTGTAACAGGTGTTACCGGTAAGGTATCAGCCGTTGGCGATTATATCGAGGCTCCTGCTTTCGCAGACCCCTCACAGGTTAAAACCGAAATTGATAAATATCAAAACGAAATTAAGGCTGATATTGATAAGCTTAACAAAAAGCTTAAGTAATTAAATTAATATTTGTAGGGGCGGGAGGACTGAAAATTTACAATCCCTCCGTCAAAACCTTTTGGTTTTGCCACCTCCCTTTACACAAGGGAGGCTAACGGGTGAATATTATCGCCCCTACGAAATGTAATTATAATTGTAAAAACAAATGGTAAAAACCTTTTAAATTTATTATGAAAGGAATTGAGGTTAGATATGTTTAAAACAAAATCTTTACTTATTTCCGGTATTTCCTTATTAATTACCATTGTTATGATGGTAACACTTTGCTCGGTTGGCTTTACTGTAAGCGCGGGCGAAACAATTGATGCATGGGACGGTCAAGCTGCTGAAAGCTTTGCAGAAGGCAGTGGCGACGGTTCATCTCCTGATAAAGCTATTTTAATTGAAAACGCTGCACAGCTTTACAAAATGGTTAAAGACTATGGTCAAACTCAAACACCGACCTATACTTATTTTAAAATTATAGCAGATATCTATATCAATAACGTTACTGCTGATGATTTGGTAAATCCTACAACTGACGCATGGACAGCTAAAGGATTTCACATGTGGCCTTCACACAGCTACGGTAAAAATGGTTTTGCCGGTGAAATTGACGGTGGTGGTCATACTGTTTATGGTCTTTATACTTTTTCCACATACGGCGGTATTTTACCATCTGTTGTAGGTGAAGCTAAAATATACAACTTAAATATAAAAGACTCTTTTATTTACGGTAAATGTGTAGGTGGTATTGTTGGTACAGCATATGGCAGCAATGCAAAGTTAGAGGTTTCTAACTGTATTGCTGAAAATATTGTTGTAGAAACCGGTACCGGTAACTATAAAGGTGTTCGTGCTGCAGGTATTGTTGGTGGTGGCGAAAGCACCCCGAAAAACATTACTGTAAAGAACTGTGCTGTAATTGGTACAACTACAAAATCTAACCATGGCACTTATCCTAACGTTCACGCAGGTATTTTGGGTTATATCGGTGCCAATGCAAAGGAAGGCAATCACTCTGTAATTAGTTGTTTTACAGATGATAAAATACATCCTGTTTCAGCAGGCACAACATCTGACAAGAGCGGTAGTAATTATGTATTTGATTTGGTGGGTAATAACATTACATATACCAATGTTTATACTGCAGCTGATTGTCCTATTGCGAAGGATGGCGTTATCAAAGTCGCAAATAATGATGCAATGAAGGGCACTGCTGCTAAAGAAAATATGCCCAACCTTGATTGGACTGTTTGGTACACAACCGAAAACGGTTACCCCACATTAACTGCTCCCGAAGCTCCTGCTTGCGACCACACAAACAAAGAAACAACCGATAACGTTACCAAGGCTGCTACATACTTTACAACCGGTCTTAAGGACGTTGTTTGTGAATGTGGCGAAACAGTTGAAGAGGATGTAGTAATTCCTTACGATACTGCTACACCCGTAACCTTTGATGACGCTGTACTAGACCCCGAAACCAATAAATTAACAGTTGCTTGGACATATAGCGAAGCACTTAATGAAGATATTAAGGCTGCTGCTACAAAGGGACTTGCAGTTAAGTTTGCATTTGGCGATAAGGAATACACCGTACCTAATACTGTGCTTAACACCGAAGGTGGTTCAGTAACAATCGAAGGTA
>JAGAPJ010000003.1 GCA_017623315.1 Clostridia bacterium
ACAGTCGCCGAAAAGCGCCGAGCCTGTGTTCCAAATTTCCATTGCAAAGTTACCCTTTTGGGTTTCAAAATATTTTGCGCTGGTTTGGCTCCAATGCGGGTGGGCAAGAATTGTTAAATTATTCTTTTCGTGAATTTCATCCAAAAAGGGCTGATATGCTTCTGCATTAGGCGCAGTGCCCCATTTAAACTTTTGGTCGTGTTCAAAGCCGTTGCCATCCTCTTTAGTGGGGCCAAGGCAAACGGTATGATAGCACCTGAAGCCGTGCCCTTTAACAAGGTCGTTACCGTATTCCATACCCGGAATAGTTATAACCTCTGTTTCAGTAGCATATTGCTTTAAAGTATAAACCTGATGGTCGGTAATTGCCATAAAATCATAACCTTGAGTTTTAGCGTACTGCATAACCTCTTCAGGTGTTAATTTACCGTCGGAACGGGTTGTATGGCAATGAAGACCGCCCTTTAAAAACCTTTTTTCTTTATCGATAAAGGCTTGCTGAATTTTCATAAAATCACCTTAAAACACAAGTGTAATTATTGAATGTGGTTTCATAACCATTCTAGTACAACCATTATATCGTAAATTAGCCGATATTTTTTTATCGGCTGCATTTATAACAACACAAACCTTGCTGCCGTCTGGATTTTCAAAGCCACAGGTGTATAAATTGCGGTTATGCTTTGTGGTTGCTACCCTTTTAGCGCCACGCTGAACGTACTTTGAAAAATGACCCATATAATAGTAAATAGGTGTTACAACAAGCTCGTTCTTTTCGGTGTTATAAATAATAGGAGCATAGCAGCCGTCCTCTTTGTTTTCGAAAAGCTCACCTTCGGTTTTAGCGGTACGGCAATGATAAGGGCCGCCGTTTTGGTCTAAAAGCAAGTTCCAGTCGCAAAGTGCGGTTTCATAGTTATTAAAGTTTTCACAAATTTCAATGCCGTAGTTTTCAGCAAGAGTATTTACGTCTTCGGTAATAGGGCCGCAGAATTCACCACAAACCACAGGCTTTTTAAGCTGTTCGTAAACAAGGCTTAATGCGTCAAAATGGTCGCCCGAATACCAATGGTGCGCAACCGCCCAAACGCGTTCGTTAACACGTTCATTCGATAAAATCTTCTTTGCGCGGTCATATACACATTCTTTGTTATGGTCCCAAATTAAAATTTTAATATCTTGTAGACCTTCTTCATCGAGTGCATCAATTAAGTAACCGGTAGCAATCTCACCATTCCAAACGTCAAGCTCGGTTGCGTCGGCATTTGCCACTACAGCAAGGCTTGTCGCAAACGACGAAAAAACAACTAATGTTGCAATTAAAAGCGCTAGGGATTTTTTAGAAAATATATTCTTCATATTAAATTCTCCCTTTAAAAATTACTTTGCAACAGCCAACATATCGTTAGCCTTTTTAATAGCCGCATTTACAGTATTCTTAACCTTGTCTAAATTAGCTTTAATCTGGCTGGGGTCAGAGGTTCTAACATATTTATCAAAGGTTTGGCCTGTAACATCTTGTAAAGAGTCATCCCAATATACTGAGTTGAGTGTATATGGAGTATTAACAATTTCTTTTGCAAAAGCAGTAAATTCAGCAGACTTATAAATCTTGTTGGTATCGTAATTATCCATATTCAAATAATACTTCAAGAATTCGCCTGCACCCAAAGGATTCTTAGCGCCCTTAGCAATACCGTATGCAGTAAGGAAGCCGCCACGGGGATAATTCTTATCGGTTTTATTTCTCTTAGGTAAATAGGTTACGCCAAGGTCAGAATTCTTCATAGCACTGAAGTAACCAGTCTTTTTAAGACCGTAAGTATCGGTAACGCACATACCTGCCTGACCTTCAACAAACTGTGACTTAGCACCAAGGTCAAATAAGCCTGACTTAACACCTGTTTGTAAGAATCTCCAAACGTCTGTTAAAACTGTTTCATCCACACCGCTGTAAAACTCACCCTGCTTATACTTAACAAAGCCTGCTCCGTACGAGCAATTAAACACACCTACGTCAAATACGCAACCAAGCTTAATACCTGCAGCGTTTTTAATATCGTTCGCAGCTTTATTAAAGGTTTCCCAAGTCCAGTTGTTTTGCTTTACATACTGTTCGGGTGTAGTAATACCATTGTTAGCAAAAAGCTTTTTGTTGTAATACAAAAGACCACTGGTTTGGAAGGATGCCTGCTTAGATGAAACAAGATAAGTCTTACCCTTAAGTGTTGACATTTCGGTAATAATAGGATTCCATATTGCATCCTTGGGGTTGATACCTGCAACTGTTACAGGCTGTGTGATACCAACTGTACGCGGGAATTCAGAGTTATCGTTAATAACGTCAGGTGCGTTACCTGCAGCGATATAACCGGTTAATTTTGTAATGTATTCGTGCTGTGGCACGTTAACGATTTTAACCTTTATACCTGTTTCCTTGGTAAACGCCTGAATAACAGGACCGTATTCGGTTTTTGCTACGTCAATCCATGTAGCAAATTTAACGGTTGTGCCGCGAAGTGTTGTGGGCTTTGTTGTAGAAGAGTTGCCTGTTGAGTTATCGGCATTGGGAGTGTCAGAATTGGTGTTGTCATTAGTGCTGCCGCCGTTGTTGTCAACGTCGGTGCTATCCCCTGCACCACCAGGTACGCTTGAGGGATTTGAAGTTGTATCCTTGTCGGAATTACAACCTGTTGCAACTACAACTAACATTGCCACGGTAAGTAAAAGCGCCAATATTTTTTTAGTCATAATATTTTTCCTCCTTAAAATTTATCCTGTAATACCTACACGGTCGATACTCTTTACAAACAAACGCTGCAAGAAGAGATATGCAACAAGGATAGGAATTACAAACAAAACACACCCTGCCATTACACCGAGCGTATTTCTTATATCACCAGGCCAAATTCCTATAAGCGAAAGTCTTTGCGGTAACGATGCCAAAGACACAGCCAACGGGAAATTATCACTGGTATACATAACAGCCAAGTAATAATCGTTCCAATGCCATACACACGACAATACCAAAACTGTTATAATGGCCACACTTGATGACGGTAATGCAATTTGTAAAAATGTACGGGGCGGCGCAGAACCGTCTATCCACGCTGCTTCCTCAAGTTCTTTCGGAAGTCCTGCAAAAAACTGATGATAAATGAATATACATATACCCGAACGAAGACCTACACTTAATAGCGACGGCAAATAAAAACAAGCCGCAGTATCAAGGATATTCGGTCTTAATTCCTTACCGATAATGCCGCCTATTAACTTTAAAATGCCCAAAAAGTCAAGCTGAGAGAAGTTAATAGTCATTGGTACAATTATCATTTGTGAAGGAACCATTATAAGTAATATAAGCATTAGCATTAAAAGCTTTTTGCCGGGGAATTTAAACCTTGCCAAACCGTAAGCTGTAACAGCACAGGTAGCAGTTTCAATTAATGCGCTTATCATCTCAAATTTAAGTGTTGAGAAAAGCGATTCCTTGAAATTCATAGCTTCCATTGCTTTTTTAAAGTTTTCACCTGTGAAAACCTTAGGAATCCACAAAACGCTGGGGTCCTGAAACGCTGAAGCAGTTTTTAATGCTGAGCTCACCATATAAAGCAAGGGGTATATGATTATATAACTTATTGCCAACAAAATTACCAAACGGAAAATACCGTATAAAATAGGTTGGATTTTTTGGGCAGTTTGCTTTATTTTGCGTCCTTTTGCTAAATCAGTCATAACACTTGCCCTCCTATTCCCAACGCTTTAAGTAATATTTGTTAAACGGTATATAAATTAATGAAACCACTATACCAACTATAAGGAAGTAAATCCAAAGCATTGCCGTGCTTTCGTGATAGTTTGTAGATTGCATCATTGTATATGCGCTTGAAACAACCCTGTCGGTTTTGGAGGTAAACAATTCCACAACCGTAAACGCCGAAACCAAAACCAAAATTTTGGAAAGCATTGGAAAGGTTACAAACCAGAATTCTTCCCATTTAGTTGCACCCTCTACCTTGGAAACCTCATACAATTGGTCAGGTATTGCCTGCAAACCCGAAATAAACAAAAGTGTTTGTATACCGCTGTTCCAAATAACCGTCATAATACTTTCAAGCACAACCTGAAAATATTGCGAAATTTGCGACGGCAAGCCCAAAACTGTCAATATACTTTCAACGTTTATCATATCCTCCATAATAGAGGCTTCGGTACCTGCTGACGTAATGTCAGCTCCCTGATACCTTAAAACAAATTCAATAACAACACCGCTGGCAATAATAACCGTCATAAAGCTTATACCGCGGAAGAATATGCGTCCTTTGAAATTTTGAACAAGGATAAGAGCCATTACCAAGCTTACTACTATAATCAAAGGAAATGAATATGCAAAGGTTGAAAAGCCTTTAACCACATTATTGATAAAGTAGGGATCTTCAAAAAGAACATATTTAATGTTTTTAAGTCCCGTAAAGGTAATTACGGTATTACCTGGTTCAAAACGTATATCGCTGAAAGCATACATAAGGGAGTTTATAAGGGGAACCACGAAAAATAGAATGAGTCCCACAATAAATGGTGTTACAAACATTAAACCGTAACGGCTTTTTAGTCTTTCAACACCGGCAGGTCTTTTCTTTTTCACTGGGCATTCTCCCCTTTCACTAATTTATAGCTGAGTGCTTCAACGCTTACGCCGTCAACAGCTTCACGCTTGTCACCATAATTTACATAAACGCTGTAGCCGTTATCGAAAACAGTTTTACGAAGTCCGTTTTCATAAATTATATGGTCCTTAATGGTGGCACCGTTTATTTTGTTATAATAATCCTTATTTTGTGAAACGGCATCTTCAATATATGGCTTAATATCGCTGTATGCCGAGCCATAGAAAGATGATTCGGCTGTTGCTAAAAGCTTCGGGTCATAGTTGTTAATTAGTGTATAACCCAAACCACAACCTGTTTCAACAGCCTTAAGCATTATTTCCTTTTCATTTGCAGAAAGATTGACCGAAGGTGTTGACATTGAAACATAACCCTTAAAAACAATTTCATAAAAAGGTACGTCACAGTCAAACAAATTGTGACCGGTTGACTGCAAAGGCACGTCGTAAATTTGTGTTGCGAACACAGCCGCATAATCGTTTGCATTATTAATTGCAAGGTTTGTATTATTCTTTTTAAGGTCACCTAAAATTTTAACTACGTCCTTTGCCATATTGCCTTTAACAAAGCTTTTAACACTGCTATAATCTGAATAACAGTAATTCGACAAAGTATTAAGACCAACACCTGTAAGTTTAAATTTGTTAGTAGTTTTAATAAGCTCTTCCGCTACATCAAAAAGCTTTGCGCGCGCCACTAACGAATAATTTTCCAGATCATAATCACGGGTTCTTGACCAGATATTGTAGTTATAACAATTTACAACTTGACCGTTAACGGTAACCGCCTTATCGGACAAAGTATTAAGACCTGCGCCATTTTTGTTAAAGCGAACTAAATCAAAATCCATAAACGAGGTAATACCGTTTTGCTTGCAGTAGGTAATGAATTTTTCTAAATCGGATGTATTGCCCAAATCGGAATCCAGCTTGAATCCGCCTGCAACTTTTCCGACATCTACCCCACCTTGAGTAAATCCAACCAAATTAACCGCCATTTTTTCGCCAATAGTTTTATATAATTCAGTTACTATATTTGTAGCATCGTTAAGAGTTGTGGCAGTATAGAAATCGTCATACGGAATACCCAGGAAGCTGTTTTTAACACTGCTACCACCAATAACCTTAAGCGCTAATATGTTTTCCTCTTTGGTTTTTTCAAGGTTATACTTTTCTATTAGATAGTTTCTGTAAACCTTCGCCATACCAACGTAATTAGCGTCATCATTATATAAAGGATAGAACGAAACTGAACATTTATTTTTAGTAACGCTTTCGCTAAATAGCTTTTGATATCCCTTTTTAACCTTTACCCATTGATAGCCACGTACTTCAAAGGAGGCGCTAACACCTGTTGAGCCTATATTAGAAGCGCCTGCCGAAACTTCGATAGAAGCCGATTCCGCACCATCAGTAATAATTGCACACAAAGCCTTTTTGCCCATCTTTGCGCCATAGACAGGTAACCTAATTTCATTTTGTATAGTGGCTTGTTCCTCAAATTCCAAATTGCGTCCAGAATCCGTACCATATACTTCTTGTGAATATGTAAGCGCAACATTGCTTTCCTGCTTCTTATAAACTAAAGCACCGCTGCCTGATGGAACAAACAAATAAGCATTATCGTTGTTATTTGCAAATGAACACATAAAGGGTGCGACCTTTATCTTCCAAAGCATATAGGTTTTTTCCTGTATGTTTTCGGTATCAATTGCAATATTAACGCCATTTTCTAAAAGTGTATATTCAACAGGTACAGATATTTCAGCATCAGGGAAATAATAGGTTGCTTTAATACCGTTTTCTATTTCTTCCACTGAAACAGTATCGTTCATTATTGAAGCGACACTTGCGGTCAATAACGAAATTTCTTGTGTTTCGGGGTCAATATACTCAATAACTATTGGTGAGGTAACCTGTGGATGTACATTTTTGGGATAACCTAATTCATCTAACCCCGGATTTAAACCCTGCTCGGGTGTTGTGCTCCAGCAAACCCCGTTTGACTTATCCACCAATACAATCCGTTTTGACTCATCATCCCAGTCAAGCCTGAAATTGTTATTTTCAGTTACGGTTGTACCCGAATAAGCTTTAATTTCAAAATCATCTTTATACAGCTTAGCCTTTTGAACTGCTACACCGCAACCACTGCAGGATACTATCACCAAAAGACAAAGCATTAATATAACCAGTTGTTTAATTGGCCTGTTCATTGTTTCCTCCTGACCGAATATTAGTCACACACATATATGGATTTGTCACCTGTACGCAACTTCCATAATGATTGTAAGAACAAATGCTCCCAATTGTTGAACCAAAATAATTATAAGAACAATTAAGCACAAAACTATTGCCATACCCACTATCGACATAATGGTGGTGATTATAAATTTACCAAATTCGTAATCGTGCACCTTCATAATTCCTATAATAAGCATAAATGCCGCATAAATTGTAAGCGCATTAATAAGCACCGACAAGAAACCTGCTTCAGCAGGAAGCATTACATTGGTTAAAATAACGTAAACAATATTTCCAAAAATTATTGGCATAAGGCTGTAACAGGTAACGATAAATATTTCCTTAAGCTTACCAATACCGCCCTGTAATGCACAAACGCCCCAGTTACAAACTGACCACAATGCAACCAAACCGAATGTTCTTACAATTATATATAAGGAGTTAAACTCAGCGGCGTTATAGTTGGAATATAAGTAACCACTGCATGTCGTTTTTAAAATTGTGGTAATGTAGAAAATTGTTAAAAGTATAAATGCAAGCCCTACCGAGCCTAATTGGTTATATTTGACCTTTGCAAACGAATCAAACGGGTGAGCAATACTTGAGAACATTACGTTTACCTTTGGGTTTTCAATTAACTTAACCTTGCGTTTTGTAAGATAAATTAAAACACCGCAAAGCGCACCTAAAGCAGCAACTGCAATTAAGAATATCCATAAGAAATTATCCTTAATATAATCACGGCGTACCCACTTGAATGCCTGACCGTAAGTTTCCTTATCAATACCTAATCTTGCATATTCCATTGCAAGCTCGTAATCGCCTTCAACGTACAAGGCTTTCGCCAGACCGTTGTATGCAAGCTGGCTGTTTTTATCAAGTGCTAAAACCTCTTGCCAAAGCGCCTTTGATTCTTCGTAATCACCGTTTCTGGTCATTTCGCGTGCAGACTTTACAAGCTTGCCGTAATCAGTAATTTTAAAAACAGTAACGTTATTATTTATACTGTCGCAAACCAAAACGTCCTGTCCCTTTGTTTCAATGGCACAAGGAAGTGCGAATGCACCTAACTGTTCGCCTCTACCCATACCTGAACCAAAAACAGAAAGAAGCTTATAGTCCTTATCATATAAGAAAATGCGTCCGTAAGCAGAATCTAAAGCATAAATATAGTCTTGGTCGTCTAAAGCTATGCCCAACAAGTCCTGACTTAAATTCTTACCCTTAATAGTACCAAGTGAAACGTCAGCAAAGTTAATACCACTTGTGTCCTTAGTCATAATGCCACCTGGGCTAAAACGCCTGATTTGACCCGACTGTGTTTGCTGAGTTTCGGTTCTGCCTGTAGTGGTATAAACGAAATTTTCGCTATCCATATACAAGTCTGTGATTTGGAACGGAAGCTTACTTTCGCTTTGCGACAACTTTGCATTGGTCATGAAAATTTTATCAAAAATAATTTCAAACGCCTGTAAAATACCGCCTTTGGTGGCATTTGCGCCATAAAAGCCCAAGAATTCATTTTCGGGTGAATAAAGAATCGCACCGTAATATGAGCCGTCGCATAAAATATATAAATAACCTCGCGAGTCAATAGCGGTTTTTATTGGACGGTACTGAAACCCGTCAGGAATTAAGCTTGATTTGGGCACTAAAAACTGATCAATATACTTTCCGTCTTGGTCTACTTTAAGTACCCTTGCATTTTCGGTGTCAGAAATATAGATATAGCCATTTGCCGAAAAAATACCCATTGCACCTGTGAAGGATAAAGCCTCATCCTGCTTTTTAATACTTTCAATGGATTTAATAAATTTATAATCTTTATCAAGTATAAAAATTTTAGAGGCACCGCCGTCTAAAATGTATATGTTGCCGTTTTGGTCTGAACATACATCAGTAAGCTTTGTAAATGAATTAAGCTTCATATAATTTGCGTCTATTGCAAAATCAGGCTGATACATCGGCTTTGAATAAACGGCCTTTTTAGTTGTTCCCGAATAGTTTTCCCAATATGTATAGCTTTCATATGGTACTTCATTAGGACTGCTTGCAAAAACAGGAAGGCCGGAAAGTAAAACAATAAAAATTAGCACAAAGGCTATTTTAGGTAACAATAATTTACGTTTCATACCGCCGCCTCCTATTCTTTAATACCCGCACTGCTCATTGCTTCCACAACATTGCTTTGCGAAATCATATATACTAAAATAGGCGGAATCATCATAATAACAGTAACTGCCATTGCACTACCCGAACGGGCAATACCGCCTGCAGTGACCTGCGCCATAACCTGAGGCAAATTCTTAAGCTGTTCGCTGAAAATTGTACCCTGAGGCACCGCAGACCAAACGTCACGGAAACCAAACAATGTAAGTGTCAAAAGACACGGCTTTACTATGGGTATAATAATTTGGAAGAAAATGCGGAAATACCCTGCGCCGTCAATTTCGGCGGCTTCCATTAACGCGTTTGGAACGTATCCGTCTATGTATTGCTTCATAAGGAATACACCCATTGTTGAAGCAAGATACGGTAAAATATAAACACCGTATGTGTCAATTAAATTTAATTTAGAAAATACCAAATACTGCGGCACAGCCAAGGTATAGGAAGTATACAAAAGTGCAAACTGTACAATTAAGAATATTACTTTACTACCCTTAAGTTTGCCCTTTGCCAACACAAAAGCGGCCATTGCAGAAACAAAAACATATAGTGCAGTGGTTATAACACTTACAAACACACTGTTTGTAATATATCTTGAAAGCGGTATTTTTAAATTTGAAAGTAAATTAGGCAACGAAAGATAATTTTCAAATGTAGGACGCAACACCAAAATAAGCCGTGGAGGGAAAATCATAATTTCATCCAAAGGCTTGAAGGATGACGTAACACAATAAATAAGCGGCAAAACCGAAAACAAACCAAACGCGCCTAAGAACAAAAAGTAAAATACATTGCCAACCTTTGAACGTGTAAAACGTTTTACCGCACTTGCTTCGCGCTGATATTTTACTTTGTCTCTTTTAAAGAATCTCTTAAGTAGACTTTTCATCGCTTACTCCTTCTTATTACTTACCTATCATGTCAAGCAATTTGCCAATAACAATTCGTGCGATTGCCATCATTCCAAACAAGAATACAGCAATAGCCGACGCATAGCCCATTTCATATCTAACGGTACCAACGTCCATCATATGTGCAACTATTGTATCTGCCGCGTGGTTTACGCTTGGGAAGCCCGCTAATTCTACCGCAACAGTACCTGCCGCAAAGCTTGCCTGTATTTGCATAACCGCACTAAATAGTAATATGTTTTTCATTGATGGGAAGGTAATGTACCATAATTCTTGCCAACGGTTGCGAATACCGTCGATAGAACCAGCTTCATACAATTCGCCGTTAATGTTTTGAAGACCTGAAATATTAGCCAAGAAGGAAACACCCATACTTTGCCAAAGCTGAACAATAACGATAATTGTCATAATATAGGATGCATCTTTAAGCCAAATTATCGGTTCGGTAATAAGGCCAAGTGAAAGTAAAAAGCTATTAATATAACCGTAGCTGTCGCCTGAAAAAATAATTTTCCAAATAAAGTAGGCGTTACCCACCAAGGCAGGAGCATAAAACAAGAATGATAAAAATGTTCTTACCTTGGGAGAAAATTCATTAATAAACCACGCCAACACAAAGGACAGCATAAAGCCTAATGGGCCGGTTACAATTGCAAATAATAATGTGTTTTTAAATGCTATGGGGAAAACGTCGTCGTCCATAATCATTCTGAAATAGTTATCCAAGCCGATAAAATCGAACTTGCCAACCATATCATAAGAAAAGAAGCTTAAGATAATGGAAGAAAAAATCGGAATAACAGTAAAAACACAAAATGCAATCAAAAATGGAGCTATCATTATATATAATGGCAGCTTACGTGTGAATTCACTTTTGGACAATTTAGAATTAAGCTTTTTATCCATTATAACTAACCTCATTTCTTTTCATTTTGTTTTGTGCCGTATTCTTCAATCTTACGTTTAATTTCATTGTCGGCTACCATACTCCATTCCAAAATGGCGTCCTTAGCATTCGACGAACCGTTTGTAACATTCCAAAACGCCTGGTCGAGCGACCTAGTCAAATAATAACCACCGGGAATTTCTTTAACTTCAACAACCTGTTCCCACTGATTCATTAATATGTCCATATCCTTCTTCGACCAAGAAAGTCTTGAAAATGCTTCAATGTTAGGTGTTTCGATACGTCCGACAGGACCTAAGATGGATTCGAGGTTGCTTGAATAACGTACCTGAATATCAGCCGAAGTCCACCATTTAAGGAATTCCCAAGAAAGTTTTTCTTTGCCTGTGCCCTTAATAATAACGTTGCCTGTGCCCGAACCTGTACTTGCGTTATTAATTGTACCGTCTTCACCCGCAACACCGGGAAGTGGGGCTATCTTCCAACGTCCCTTGATTTCGGGCGCGGCGGAATTTAAGGTTTGATAAAGTGAATAGGTTTCTACACCCAAAGGCATAGTACCAACTCTGAAACGGGTAAGGAAACTTGCTTCTTTTGGAAGCTTATATTCGGTATAGAAATCAGTCCATTCATTAAATACTGAAATTGATTCCTTGGTATTTAAGCTACAACCATTAAATTCCTCATTATATAACGACAAGCCATTTTGCGCCATAAGGGTTGGGAAAATACTTAAACCGCCAATACCAATATTAACCGTAGTTGTTGCTTGAATTTGCGTATAAGGCAACCAAACCTGCATTTTATTTCTTTGAATGGTTACTGCGCATTCTTTAAACTCTTCCCAAGTCGTAGGTGCTTTAAGACCTAACTGATTAAGAATATCCTCGCGGTAATACATAATATAAAAGCCCTGTGTTGCAGGTAATGCATAAACCCCGCCTTCATATTGGTAGGGATATAACGCTGTTTTTTGGAAACGCTGTGATACTTCTTCAAAATCCTCAAAAGTTGAAAGGTCGTATGTAACACCACGCATCGCAAGGTTTACAGGCTCGGTTCTTGACATATTAAGCTCGATATCCGGTGGGTTACCTGAAAGCAAGCCCTTAATAACCGTTGCGTTTACCGCTTGGAAATTAACCTTAATACCTGTTTTAGGCGTAAAGTCATCACGGATAAGCATTTGCATAATTTGTGCTTGGTCACGACCTGTGTTTACCCAAACCTTAATTGTATTGTCATCGGACGCTACTGAAATATCAGCATAGTCTAAAGCGTAGGAATACAAATATCTTAAAATGCCAAATATAAAGGATTTAAAAATATTAACCTTTTCAGATTTGGTGTTATAGTCAGGTGCCGTAAGCAAAATTTGGTCAACGCTAAGCGGCATTGACTTCATTTCATAAAGCCAAGAGCTTAAGCTTGTATAGTTGGTATAATAGTCGGACTTATATTTGTGCGAGGTGTAAGGATTATCATACATCGACTTAAGCACACGTGACATATTACCGATTGCCGCAATTACCGAGTTACTTCTTTTACCCGACTGTTTCTTCATATCGTCCGAAAGTTTATCAAGACCCTCATAAAGTTCCTTTAAGGTATCGTTAAATCCGGGAATTTGTTTAAATAGGTCATAGTTGCGGTTCGCGTCAGGTGTTTCACCTGTAATCATATTAATTTTAATGTAAAGGTCACCGATGGTTGTAACCATTTCCTTTAATCTACTGTAAAACTCAGCCGTTTCAGCCAAGGTTACATCAAAGGAAATTTCGTGGGGACCTTCAGTTAAATAAATTAAGTAAGGATTGTTGTCCTTATCGGCAAAGTCCATAATTTGCCAGTTAGTCTTATAACCAAAAGCAATTGCTTCAGCTTCAGTAAATGGTGTTTTTCCATCAATTTTCATTGAACGGTAAGAAATACCGTTCACCAAATCACTTTGCTTGAATTTAAACGCCAACTTATAAAGACCGGTTTTTTCAACATTAATTTTCCATGTTAATACCTGACCTACACTGCTCCAGTTTTTAGCACCGATATAGTTAATCATCAAATTACGAGGATTGGATGGTGTAACCGAAACGCTATTATCGGATTTAGGAATAAGTGAATTTGAGGTTTTAATGTTAGCAGCTTCACCTTCAATTACAATAGGCTTACCACTATAATTATCATATTTGCCGTAGTTCGCCGAAACAACCTTATAGCTTTCTGTTTTTTCAGGTACTGTTAATGCAACACTCGCTAAAACAAAAGCCTCTTCCTGCATTTCAATCGTAATGGTATGCTTGCCCTTAGTGAAAGCAAATTCATACGGTTTAACCGCAACACCTTCCTTATCAGTTAAAGGCTGTGTGGTATAAATAGACAATTCGGTTTGTTCAGGGGCAATTTGATCGCCTTTGTCATCCTCTCTTACTTCGCCCTTATTTGTCCAAAGGCGCGGAAGGAACAAACCTTCCATACCGTCAAAAAGATATTCACCGTCAATTTTAACGCCTATTTGAATATCCTTAGCCAAACAAGGCAATTGCATATAAGTAAGGCTTAGGTTATATATTGCGTCCTCTGGTACATTTACCTGATATGTAACACTACCTTCTTGACTGTCCCATTTAATAACGTTTTTCTTACCTTCATATTCCGATAGTTTAGTTACCCCACTATCTTTTTCAAGGAGATAATCAGCGCCAGAAATTGTAATATCACTGTTAGCATACTTGAAATTTAAATTTTTGTTTTTGTATTCAAAGTAATCTTTAGTTGATAGATTGTTATTTTCGGTTGTTGAAGAAGTGCCAATAATTTGCTCGGCTTTCACATTAAAGGGTACGCCAACTTGCAAAGTAATTAGCAAACACATCACCATAACAAACGCCAAAACACGTTTAATTGCATTACTCATAATACAAATCTCATCTCCTTAAAACTAATGTCATATTGATTTTTTACATTTAAGTATCAGTTAAAATAAACTGATTTTTCCCGATTTTTGAGGCTTTGCAAATTTTAAGTTATAATTTTTTGCCTTTTTACACTAAACAAACCAACAAAAAAACAACAAACACGGGAGAGCGCAAAGCCCAATAAAACCATAAGCGTTAATTTGTTATTTTTTACCAAAATAACAAGTTTTTTTAAAAACGATTACATATTTATTGCATTTTGACCAATTATATGATACCATAAACAAAATAAATGCAAAATAATTATTTTGACATACACTTGTAATTTTTTGCCCTATAATGTGAGGTTAATATATGCAATTTGTAAATAAACACGAAATCAAACCTATTGTTTACGGTAATTTTCCCGTTAAAATACTACACGACTTTGAAATTCGTCCAAACGAATTGGCGTTCCCCCTACATTGGCACGATAGATTTGAACTTTTACTCATAAAACAGGGTAGCCTTGACTACTACTGTTCTACCGAACATGTAATTTTCAAAGAAGGTGATGTAGCAATTATTTCACCCAAATCACTTCATAGTGCTTTCGCCGGGGCTGACGGTGTTGTTTATGACGTTATTATGTTTAATCTTGACCATTTTATAAATGGAACAATAGCTTCTAAAAACTTTTTAACGCCCCTCAATGATGGGAATTTGATTTTTGAAACCAAAACCACCAACTCCGAAATTGTCAACCAACTTCAAGCCATAATTAATGCTGATTTGCATCGTAATTCTTATCAACCATTAATGGTTTTAGGTTGCGTTTATAACTTAATGGGGTTATTGTATGAACACTGCGTTACTATTGAAAATACAACCACCAATATTGAAGAAAAATTCGGCAAAGTAATAAACTATATAAACAAACACTTTGCTGAAGATATATCTTCTTCATTTCTTAGTTCAAAATTCGGATATGAGGAAGCGTATTTTTGCCGAAAATTCAAAAAGAATACCGGTATAACTGTAATGAAATATATACAGGTGCTTCGTTTAGAAGAGGCAAAAAAACTAATAACAAAATCCGATTTTTCAATTAAAGATATCGCTTTAACCTGTGGATTTTCAGATGTCGCTTATTTTACAAACTGTTTTAAAAAGCTTTATCAAATGACGCCTACACAAATGCGTGAACAAAAAATTCAAAAATAAACTCAACTTAAAACAGCGTCCGAAAAGTGTGTACTTTTCGGACGCTGTTTTAATCATTTTCAGCACTTATTAAATATGTATCTATTGCTAATATGTTCAGAATTATTTTTAAAAAGTATACCAATATTCATAAGGTAATCGCCACCATAAATTTCACCATCTAGCGAATATAAAGCGGTTTTATCTAACCCTGCTAAACGTATGAACTCTTCAGGAGAATTTGGTGTAGCTTTTTTACAGTCAACACAAACCACCACAGTATTTTCGTCCTCAGAAATAAATTCTATTGCCGATAAATTGGTTTCAAAAGGCGATCTTAAACGATAGCAATTGCCGTTATGGAACACTCTTTGTAGTTCGCGATAATCCCTAACAGCCTGCTTTGCAATTTCAAGTTCCTTTTCACTGCACTTATTCAAATCAAGTTCAAAACCAAACTGACCCGGCATCGCCACATTGCAACGCATTTTAAAGGGGGTTGTTCTTCCAACCTGATGGTTCGGGCAAGTTGAAACGTGCGCACCCATTGAGGAGTATGGATAAACTATGCTTGTACCGTACTGTATCATTAAACGTTCTTCAGCATCGCTGTCATCACTTGTCCAAGTTTGCGGCATATAATATAACATACCGGGATCAAAACGACCGCCACCGCTCGCACAGCTTTCAAAAAGAACATCCGGGAAACGGGATGTTATTGTTTCAAGAACATAATATAAGCCAAGCATATAGCGGTGCATTACCTCACCCTGTCTGTCATTTGGAAGAAGCGCAGAACCAACTTCGGTCATATACCTATTCATATCCCATTTAACATATTCAATATTAGCCTTTTGAAGTACGCTACATACCGATTCTATAATATAATCGCACACATCTTTTCGGGATAAATCAAGTGTTAATTGATATCTTGTTTCAAAAGATTCCCTACCCTTTGTGTGTAAAACCCAGTCGGGATGCTTTCTATAAAGTTCACTATCAGGGTTTACCATTTCAGGCTCGAACCATAGACCGAAATGCATACCCAAATCATTGATTTTATTAGCAAGAGAATTTAAACCGTTAGGCAACCTATCAGGATTTTCATACCAATCTCCAAGACCTGCCCTATCATCATTTCTTGCACCAAACCACCCATCGTCAAGCACCATTGTATCAACGCCGATTTGGGACGCCTTTTTGGCAATAGCAACTAATTTTTCTTCGCTGAAATCAAAATAGGTTGCTTCCCAGTTGTTTATTAAAACGAACCTATCTGCATCCCTAAATTTACCTCTACAAAGACGTGTACGATAAAGCTTATGATATATTCTTGACATTTCACCAAAACCGTTTGATGAATAAACCAATACTGCTTCGGGTGTTTGGAATTCTTCTTTATTTTCCAAAACATAATTAAACCCAAAGGGATTTATGCCAATATATGTCCTTAAACAATTATATGGATCAAGTTCCGCGCCTGCAGTAAAGTTGCCACTGTATACAAGGCTAAAACCGTAAACCTCTCCATTTCTTTCATCAGCGCCTTTGCTGCAAATTGCCATAAAGGGATTATGTATTGCACTAGAAGCACCGTAACGGCTTTCAACATTCTGGTTGCCGTGAACAACGTTACGCCTTGTAATATTGCGCTCCCTGCACCAATGACCATCAAGCTGTAAAAATTCGCAATCTCCCATACCGAAATAATCAACAGTAGCGCTCATAGCAGTATTAAGCACAAGACGTTCACCATTATTTACTATTCTTGCACTTCTTGTAATGGCATTAAAGTCCTCAAAAACGGTATATGATAAATAAACGTCTACATTCTTTAAATCATCATGCAAACGAATTGTAAGGGTTTCGACATTATCGTTAGCTTCGCAATATGTAGCAGGCAAGCCCTGCAAAGCGGGTTTACCGTTAGTAATAGTATAGTCGGCATAAACAAGTCTCGTTATGCGGCTTCCGTCCGCATAAACGGCATCAAAAGCGGGCAAACGCATATCCACGCTGCCAAAGGTGGAATATTCAAGCGGAAAATCATTAGTTGAATATTCGCCATAATCCCTTGCGGAAAGCGGCCTTCTTTTCATAGTGGATATTATACTTGTATTAAAAGGATTTAAAAGTTTTTCACCCCAATAAAGATGCAGCAAAACCTTGTTTTCAAAAACCCCCATTACATAGCTTGTTGTTTTTGTATCAAGATAAAAAAGGTTGTTTTCGTTATCAAATCTAATCATATTAAGCCGTCCTTTATCGAATTTATTTCATTATATCATCGACACATTACCTTGTCTAATAATATATAAACTTTCGGCAAACCAGCACAAAACAAAGACAAAATATTACAAAACATTACTTGTACAAAGCCTTTTTTCTCATATTGTGATGGTATCATATTTTTATAATTTTTGATAAAATTTCAACCGTCTTACATTGTGAAACAAACTTATCAGTATTGCTTAATTTTTACAAACTCCAGTAACCCAAAATGTACAGTATTAATTTTTTTCGGTTTTTAATAATTACTTTGGTATTTTATTGCGATAACCAGCTTAGCGTTTATAAAACAGTTCAATGAACGACTGACTAGCTGAACCAAAATTATATAATAAATTACTGTTGAAATATATCACCACGCGTTCATAATGTTTTCCGTGTTCAACAACGCAATGATATAATTCCGACGGCTTTTAAAACCGCCTTTTTATTTTCATCCATACTTGCCATTTCTTGAGGATTATCAGGATTTTAGGGGAGTCCCCCCTAATACCCCGTTTAGATGATTTTAATATTTTAAAAATTTTAAACAAAAAGCTGTTTATAAAACTTTTTCACATAAATTAAAAAAGTTCTTGCATTTCTTTGAAAAATATGTATAATGGTTTTAGAACAAATGTTCTAATTTAAAATTGAATAGGTGTCATGACGGGATGGTTGAGATGAAACAGGCTACATAATTCCATCGCCAGGTCAGATGCTTTGGACAACCGGTTAGGTTAAGCCAGACTTGCTTTATGCAGACATGAGAGGTCGCCGGCAAGATAGCGCTCAGAAATGAGGGCTTTCTTGCTGGTGGCCTTTTTTGTTTCTTTGATTTTTTCATTTAAAGAGGAGGTTAAGAATTTGGTATAGCTAAATACTTGTCTCACACTTTAGCAAGCATTTTTCTTTTGCTCGGCATACCGCAAGAATTCCGACGAATGTTCCGCCCACTATATCCGAGAAAAGGTAATAATGGAAACGGTGTTGGAAAGTATGCGGCGAATCTTGATAAACGTGCAAGCCTTTGAGAAAGAATTTGCCCGTAAACAGATGGAGTGCTATAGCGAGGATAAGAAAAGAGAACTTGCAAAGAAACGCCGGGAACTTAACAATGCAAAGAAGCGTATTTCCGAGATTGACAACTTAATCCAAAAACTTTACGAGGATAACGCTATCGGTAAAATACCCGATGAACGCTATGCAACTATGGCTTTGTCATATGAGGAAGAACAGCAAGAATTAAAGAACGCTCTTCCCAAAATGCAAAAAAATCTTGAAACCGAAATGGACAAAACCGAAAGTTTGCAGAAATTTATTGATAAGGTCAAGCGCATAACTCCAATCAAGGAACTGACACCTGAGCTCGTACATGAGTTTATTGATAAAATCATAGTATACGCTCCAAGATACCTTGACGGCAAGCGAGTTCAGTTGATGGATATTTATTATAACGGCGTTGGCATACTTCGAGAACTCACTCCCGAAGAAATGGAAGAAGCATTCCAAAAACATTTGGCAAAACAAAAAGAAAAAACGGCATAGCCAAAGGCTACACCGTATAACAAAATCAATTATTCAGTTTAAATACAAGAGCCTTCTAGGGCACCTTCCTTACGGAGGGTACCCCACAGAGGTGCTTTTGCTTTATTCTTCTGTCATTTCCCAGTTGTGCCAAACTGCCTGAACATCGTCGTTTTCTTCAAGCATATCAATAAGCTTTTCCATTTTAACAACCATTTCTTCGTCGTCAATGGTGCTCATAGTTTGGGGAACATATGAAACTTCAGCTGATAAGAATTTATAGCCTTTTTCTTCAAGCGCATCGCGAACTGTACCTAAATCATTAGGTGCGGTTGAAATTTCAAAAATTTCACCGTCGAATTCAAAGTCCTCAGCACCTGCTTCCAAAGCGTCTTCCATAACGGTGTCTTCACTAAGACCTTCGCCTTCAATCACAATAATACCCTTGCGGTCGAACATAAACATAACCGAGCCTGACTGACCGAGATTACCGCCGCACTTATCAAAATAGTGACGCATCTCACCTGCTGTGCGGTTACGGTTGTCGGTAAGTGTTTCAACAACAACTGCTACACCGCAGGGACCGTATCCTTCGTAAATAAGCTCTTCATAGTTTGCGCCGTCACCTTCGCCTGCAGCCTTTTTAATAATTCTTTCAATATTTTCGTTAGGAACGTTTGCGGCCTTTGCCTTTGCAATAGCGTCCTTTAATTTGCTGTTTTCAGCGGGATTAGCACCGCCCTGCTTAACAATAACTGCAATTTCACGACCAATTTTGGTAAAAACCTTAGCCTTTGCGGCATCAGTTTTTTCCTTTTTGCGTTTAATATTACTCCATTTAGAATGTCCTGACATTACTTATCATCCTTTCAACCTTATGATAATATCACATATCTTTGTTTTGTTCAAGGGCTAAGTTAATAATTTTTTCAATATCCGAAATACTACTAATTTCACCGCACATACGGCGAAGATTTGCGGCGCCCTTAAGCCCTGTCATATACCATGCCGTATGCTTTCGTGATTCTAAAATTGCATTATGCGGGTCTTTGTACTTAAGCATTAAATTCACTTGTTCAAGTAATACTTCAAAGCGTTTTTCAAGGGTTGGCGATGTGTAGCTTTCACCCTTTAAATAGGCGTTAATTTCAGAAAAAACAAAGGGGTTTCCCTGTGCGGCGCGACCCACCATTAAATAGTCACAACCCGTTATATTAAGCATATTTTCAGCCGATTTCCCGTCGCATATGTCACCGTTTGCAACCACGGGAATTTTAACCGAATTTTTAACCGCCTTTATGGTTTCAAAATCAATACCGGGGGCATACATTTGCACCCTTGTCCTGCCGTGAACGGTAAGCATTGAAGCCCCTGCATTTTCGCACCTTTTTGCCAATTCTACAGAGGTTAAATTGTCGCTGTCCCACCCTGTCCTCATCTTAACTGTTACAGGAATGTCCACAGCATTAACAACCGCTTTTACAATTTTTTCAGCTAAAACAGGGTCGCGCATTAAAGCACTTCCGCCACCATTTCCCGCAACCTTGGGTGCGGGACAGCCCATATTTATATCAATAAAATCAGGCTTAAAATCAAGTGCTTTTTGTGCCGCATCTGCCATTGTTTCGGGGTCGCACCCGAAAAGCTGTGACGCGGTGGGGCGCTCCTTGTCAGAGCAAGTCAAAAGTGAGAAGGATTTTTGGTCCCCAAGTGACACGCCCTTCGAACTTGTAAGCTCACCCACGGTAAACCCAGCACCGTATTTTACACATATTTCCCTCATTGCTCTATCCGCGACACCCGCCATAGGCGCAAGGGCAGCAAAACCATTAATTTCAATGTTTTTAATCTTCATAAACACGATTATAACCAAAAATATAAAAAGTGTCAATTTTTTTGTAAAAATATCGTGACATATTAATATAAAAGTGTTATAATTTAAATATATATGTCTATTTAAAAGAGGTACTGAAATGAAGTTACTTGCAATTGACGGTAACAGTTTAATAAACCGAGCATTTTACGGCATAAAAATGCTGACCACTAAAAACGGTCAGTACACTAATGCTATATACGGTTTTATAAATATTTTGCACCGTTTGGAAGAATTAGAAAGCCCCGACGGTGTCGTTGTTGCGTTTGACCTTAAAGCCCCCACCTTCCGCCATTTAAAGTATGACGCTTACAAGGCAGGGCGCAAGGGTATGCCAGAGGAACTTCGCCAACAAATGCCCCTTTTAAAAGAATGGCTTGACTTGGCAGGCTACGTTAGGCTTGAATGTGAGGGCTATGAAGCCGACGATATTTTGGGAACGGTTGCAAGACTTTGTGAAGAAAGCGGTAATGAATGTGTAATTTCAACAGGCGACCGTGATTCACTTCAGCTTATTTCCGACAAAACCCGTGTGCTTCTTGCCACCACAAAAATGGGCAAGCCCGAAATTGTTAATTACACAGTTGACAAATTAGATTTAAAATACGGCTTAACCGCTAATGAAATGATTGAGCTTAAAGCACTTATGGGTGACAGCTCGGACAATATACCAGGTGTTGCAGGTGTTGGTGAAAAAACCGCTAACGATTTAATTTCGCGTTTTCACAGCATTGACTATATTTATGAAAACCTTGAAAGCCTTGACATTAAGGCAGGTGTTAAAGCTAAGCTGGAAGCCGATAAGGAAAACGCCTTTTTGAGCCGAGAGCTTGGTACAATTTGCAAAACCGCACCTATTAATGCTAATCTTGAGGATTATAAATACAAACCGCAGGATACCCAAAATCTTGCCCGTTTTATGATAGAGCTTGAGCTTTTTAAAATTATGGAAAAAATGGGGCTTCACACTGACAGCACCCCCGCCCCTAAAGCTTCAAATGTTGCTAAAACCATTTCGCTTGGCGGTTTACCGTTAGTTAATAATACCGCTACCATTTACTGTCAAAAGGGCGAATGGGCAGTTATTAGCGACGGAAACGCATTTTTGTGTGACGAAGGCTTTATTGCCGACGTCCTAAAGGATAAAACTGTAGAAAAGCGTGTTTACGATTATAAAAACCTTTATAAACAGTTTAAGCAAACCGAAAATGTCACCTTTGACGCTTTACTTGCTGCATATATTTGCAACCCGTCAGCCTCTAGCTATGACATCGACCGCCTTTGCCAAGAATATGGCGCAGTAATGCCAGGCTTTGACGGTGAGGCGGAGGAAATTATTAAAAAAGCCGCATTGTTTGATGATTGCTGTGACAAGCTTTTAGACGAGCTTAACCGCAGCGGTCAAACCGATTTGTTTTTAACTATTGAAATGCCGCTTGCAAAGGTGCTTGGCGATATGGAACTTGTGGGCTTTTCGGTTGACGTAAACGGTCTTAAAGAAATGTCGCAGGAGCTTAGCGAAAGAATTGCCGTTATTGAAAAAGAAATTTACAATGCAGTTGGTTACGAATTTAACCTTAATTCACCAAAGCAGTTAGGTGTTGCCCTTTTTGAAAAATTGGGTCTTCCCGCTAAAAAGAAAACCAAAAGCGGTTACAGCACAAATGCCGAGGTTTTGGAGGAATTAAAGCATTTACACCCCGCTGTCTCGCTTTTACTTGAATACCGCACTCTTGCAAAATTAAAATCAACCTATACCGACGGTTTACAGGAATGTGTACAGGCTGACGGCAAAATTCACACCACATTTAATCAAACCGAAACCCGCACAGGCCGTATTAGTTCGTTAGAGCCGAATTTACAAAATATTCCTGTTAGAACTAACGAAGGTAAGCGTTTGCGTGAGTTCTTTGTGGCAGGCGAAGGTAAAGTTTTGGTCGATGCCGACTATTCACAAATTGAGCTTCGCGTACTGGCAAGTATGTCAGGCGACGAGAATATGATAAACGCGTTTAACAGTGGTGCTGACATTCATACCGCTACCGCAGCACAGGTTTTCGGTTTACCGTTAGAAATGGTCACCCCCACCCTTAGAAGCCGTGCAAAAGCAGTAAACTTTGGCATTGTTTACGGCATTGGCGCATTTTCACTTGCAAAGGATATCGGCGTTACCCGAAAGGAAGCCGATGAATATATTAAATCATATTTAGCAACCTACCCCAAGGTTGCCGCTTATATGGAAAATACCATTAACGAAGCCAAGCAAAACGGCTTTGTTACCACCTTGTTTGGCAGAAAACGTTATTTACCCGAGCTGCAAAACAGTAACGGTATGATACGTGCCTTTGGTGAACGTGTTGCACGCAATGCCCCAATTCAAGGCACGGCGGCTGATGTTATTAAGCTTGCAATGGTTAGGGTATTTAACCGTTTGGAAAAGGAAATACCTACCGCAAAGCTTATTTTACAGGTACACGACGAGCTTATTGTTGAATGTTTGGAGCAGGACGCACAAAAGGTTTGCGACATTTTAAAATATGAAATGGAAAATGCCGCACAAATGGCTGTTACTTTAACAGCTGACGCAGCATTTGGCAAAACATGGCTTGGGAGCAAAATTTAATGAAAATATTATTTGTTTGCACAGGTAATACCTGCCGAAGCCCTATGGCAGAGGGTTATTTAAAAGCTATGGGTTTTGACTGTGAAAGCCGCGGCCTTGCGGCTGACGGCAGTAAGGTAAGCGAAAATTCCGCCAAAGCTATGGCTGAAATTGATATTGATATAAGTAGCCATATTTCAAAGCCGCTTACAAAAGCGGACGTCGATAATTTTGACACTATTATTTGTATGTCGAAAAGCTACTGTGATTATTTACATTCACTTGGCATTGAATGTGAGGTTTTGGGCGACGGTATAAGCGACCCTTATGGCTGTGACCTTGACACCTATAAGGCTTGCCGTGATGAAATTATAAAAGCGCTTTATAAACGCTTTGGCAGGGTTTTATGTATGGACAACAACCATATTGACGACATTGTTGAAATTGAAAACACCTGCTTTTCACACCCATGGACAAGGGAAGGCATAATTGAAGCTAAAAACAACCGCACAAGGTTTTACGTTTTCGAAAAAAACGGCAAGGTGCTTGGCTACGTTGGTGTTTCGGTTATTTTTGATGAGGGCTATATAACAAATATAGCCACCCTTCCCGAATATAGAAATCAAGGTGTTGCCACCGCCCTTTTAACCAAGCTTGACGGTTTGGCAAGGCTTAAAAACTTAAGCTTTATTTCGTTAGAGGTTAGAACCTCTAATCAAAATGCAATTTCGCTTTATGAAAAGTTCGGCTATAAAACCGAAGGGGTGCGTAAAAACTTTTACGACGACCCTAAAGAAGACGCATTTATTATGACAAAAAGGTTTTGATATTTTGAAAATTTTAGCCATTGAAAGCTCGTGCGATGAAACCTCGGTTGCAATTGTTGAGGACCGCACGGTACTTTCAAATATTGTTTCAACCCAAATTGAAGAACATAAAATATACGGCGGTGTAGTACCCGAAATTGCATCCCGCCGACATACCGAAGCCATTTCGGCAGTATGCGACGAAGCCTTAAAGGAAGCAGGGCTTACCTATAATGACATTGAAGCGGTTGCAGTAACCTTTGCTCCTGGTCTAATCGGTGCATTACTTGTGGGTGTGAACTTTGCAAAGGGCTTGGCATTATCGCTTGGCGTACCGCTTATACCGGTTCACCATTTAAGGTCACATATTGCGGCAAATTACCTTGCCCACCCCGACTTAAAGCCCCCGTTTTTATGTTTATTAGTTTCGGGCGGTAATACAGTAATTGCCAAGGTTGAGGATTATACCAAATTTGAAATTATAGGTCAAACCCGTGACGATGCCGCAGGCGAATGCTTTGATAAGGTGGCACGTCAAATGGGGCTTTCCTACCCCGGCGGTGTAACCCTTGACAAAATTGCAACCACACCCGACCACCAAAAGTATCCCTTACCTCACCCCAAGGTTACAGGCGGTGAGCTTGACTTTAGCTTTTCGGGGCTTAAAACAGCGGTTATTAATTTAGTGCATAATTCAAGTCAAAAAAACGTAGAAATTGACGTGCCTGTTTTGTGTGCAACTGTCCGTGAACGCGTTTGTGACTTGCTTATAAAAAACACAATGGCGGCGGCCGAAAAAACCGGCTATACAAAAATCGCCGTTGCGGGCGGGGTTTCAGCCAATAGCGAGCTTCGCCGAAGATTAGATGAGGAGTGCAACAAAAAAGGTTATTCCCTTTACTACCCACCGCTTAAATACTGCGGTGACAATGCGGCAATGGTAGGAGCACAGGCAATTCACGAATACCAAGACGGCAACGTTTCGGATACTTCCCTTAACGCGACCGCCACATTACCAATTGATTACAGGTGATAAAAATGGAAAACAAAAAATTACTGCTCATTGTAAACCCTTGCTCTGGCAGAGCAAAAATGTATACCGAACTTTTAAAGGTTGTTGAGGTTTTTTCCTATGCCGATTATCTCGTTTCGGTTTATCCCACCAAGGCAAGAGGCGACGCAACCCAATACGTTGAAAATCTAAACCACGACGATTTTGACCTTATTGTTGTTTGCGGTGGCGACGGCACCTTAAACGAGGTTATTGAAGGTATTATGAAATCCAAAAACGAAATTTCCCTTGGATATATTCCTTCGGGCACCTTAAACGAATGGTCAAGCGGTCTCAACATATCCAGAAATATTGAAACAGCTGCAAAAGACATTTTAAACGGCAAAAAAATCAGGCTGGATATTGGTCGCTTTAACGATAAATATTTTTCATACACCGCTTCCTTCGGTGCGTTTACAGGCGCATCCTATTCTACCCCGCAGGAAGTTAAAAATGTGCTTGGTCAAAGCGCATATTTCTTTGAAGGTATTAAAAGCCTTAGCGCTATAAAACCTATTCATATGAAAATCACCACCGAAGACCGTGTTGTTGAAGGCGACTATTTATTCGGCGCTATTTCAAATTCACTTTCGGTTGGCGGCATTGTTAAGTACGATAAAACCCCCGTTGGCTTAAACGACGGTATTTTTGAAATTATTTTAATAAAAAACCCCGACAACATTGTTAAGCTTCAGCCCCTTGTTGACGGCATTTTAAAGCACGAATTCGACCGCGAGGGCATTGAATTTTTCCGCAGTGAAAAATTTGTTATTGAAACCAATGAAGAGGTTGCTTGGACACTTGACGGCGAATACGCTAAAAGTAACGGCACACTTACCGTTGAAAATATTCATGGTGCAATTACCTTTATAGTCCCCGAAATTTAATTGATTGGAGAAAATTATGTTTACAACTGATATAGGTGTTGACCTTGGCACCGCAAATACCCTTGTTTGCCATAAGGGCAAAGGAATTATTATGAGAGAGCCGTCAGTAGTGGCTTACGATATAAGAAATGACGCAGTACGTGCTGTTGGTCAGGAAGCAAAGGATATGATTGGCCGTACCCCCGGCTCAATAGTTGCAGTACGTCCCCTTAAAAACGGCGTTATCGCCAACTTTGACGTTACTGCCGCAATGCTTAAGCGCTTCGTTAAAATTGCCCTTAAAGGCTCGTTCTTTAACAGGGTTAGAATGGTTATATGTGTACCCTCTGGCGTAACGGAGGTTGAAAGCCGTGCAGTTTACGATGCCGCAAAGCAGGCAGGCGCAACCGAGGTTGATTTGGTTGAAGAACCAATGGCAGCGGCTGTAGGCGCAGGTCTTCCCGTTTGGGAAGCAACAGGAAATATGGTAGTAGATATCGGCGGTGGCACAAGTGAGGTTGCCGTTATATCTCTTGGCGATATTGTTACCGCACAGTCTATCCGTGTTGCAGGCGACGATTTGGACGAAGCCATTATTACCTACATCCGTAAAAAGCACAACCTTTTAATTGGTGAACGCACAGCCGAACAAATTAAAATTGAAATTGGCTCGGCAAAGCCCTATGATGATGAGACAAGCATTGAAATTAAGGGTAGAAACCAAGTAGACGGTTTACCTAAAAACGTTATTATTTCTTCCGAAGAAGTACGCGAGGCCATGGCGGACACTATAACCCAAATTATTGACGTTATACGTTCTACCTTAGAAAAAACCCCGCCTGAGCTTTCGGCTGATATTATCGACCGCGGTATTACCTTAACAGGCGGTGGCGCATTGCTTCGCGGCCTTGCCGAGCTTATTGCCGAGGAAACAGGTATGCCCGTAACAGTTGCCGCAAACCCCATTGACTGTGTGGTTATGGGTACTGCAAAACGCCTTGAGGGCAGTGGTGGCTTTGAAAATTACGTTTTCCGCCGCGGCAAACATTTCAGATAATTATTCGGAGGAATTAAAATGCGATTTTTCTTTCGCAGCAGGCAATTTAAAGTCATTTTATCGGTTTTAATTGCCTTAATAGCGGTTTCGGTTATTTTTTCCCTTATCGGAAGCCAAATTTCACCACAGGCTAATATTGTAGGTATGCTTACCGCACCCTTCCGTTCTGCAGTTAACGGTATTTATAACGGAATTGAGGATTTTATATCTGCCTATAAGGATGGCAATAAACTTATGCTTGAAAACGCCGAGCTTGAAAGTGAGGTTAATGACCTTCGTGAACAACTTGCCGATTATCAGGAGATACAGGCCGAAAACGAATTTTATAAAAAATATTTAAAAATTGCTGAAAATCATCCTGATTTTAAGTTTACCGCCGCAACCCTTATTTCGCGCGATAACGACGACCCTTACCAAAGCTTTGTAATAAACAAAGGCTCGCTAAACGGTGTTTCAGCTTATGACCCTGTTATAACCGATGCGGGACTTGTTGGCTTCATTTCACAGGTTGGGCTTACCACCGCCAAAGTAACAACAGTTTTAAGCCCCGAATTATCGATTGGTGCGCTTGATAGCCGCACTAACGATTCGGGCGTGGTTTCGGGTGATTTAGAAATTGCAAAAAACGGCAAAACCAAGTTTTATAATTTGGCGCGTTCTTGCAGTGTTGCCATTGGTGACTATGTTGCAACCTCAGGTGAGGGTATTTTCCCAAAAGGCTTGCTTATCGGCAAAATTGAAACTATCGGTACCGATAAATACAACACTTCAATTTATGCAACCGTTACCCCCTTTGCAAATATTGAAGAATTGCGTCAAGTAATGGTTATAACCGAATTTGACGGTCAGGGCAGTGTACTTGGTAAGGTTGGTGGTTGATTATGACTAAAAGCCTTAAAAAGTTTTTACTTGTAGCCTTTAACGTAATGATTTTCTTTGTATTTTCGTTACTTCACTATTCTAACGTTTTTAATTTCAAAATTTTTGGTGCGGGAACTACTATTTTAATTCCTATTTTGGTTGCATTTTCACTTTGGCATTCACCCATAGCATCCGCTATGGCAGGTATGCTTTCGGGAATAATTATGGATTCCTCCGCCCAAGGTACCTATTGCTTTAACGCCATTATTTTACTTATTATAGGTGTTTTTGTGTCGGTTACCTCTAACACACTATTTAATAAAAATTTGCCGTCAGCAATTGTTATTTCGTTTATATGCTCGGTGGTTTATTACCTTATGCAATGGGCGATTTTTCACACCTTTTCAGAGGGGGTTAACCACAGCCTTACCTTTTTGCTTGAAATCTCACTACCGTCGGCAATTTTAACAGCACTTTTCATTTTCCCTTTTTATTACCTTTATAAATACGTTGAAAAACTTAAACCATAAAGAAAGGAAATTTCATCTTGCCTTTTAAGAAAAAAAGCCAAATTGAAATTAACGTGTTATCCCTTTTCATTATAGCCGCTATTGTTTTATTTTCGGCAAGGGTATATTTTTTGCAAATTACCGCCGCAGGCGAATTCAAAAAAACCTTACCATACGGTGCGGTAAGCTCGCACAAGGCGGTTATTAAGGCGCCACGCGGTGAAATACTTGACTGCTACGGCAGGCAAATTGCCGTTAACCGCGACGGTTATAACATAATTTTTAACAAAGCTTATGTTGGGGATAACCTAAATACAATAATTTTAACCCTTACAAATCTTGCAGCAAAATATGGAGCTGAATGGGTAGACAAGCTACCTATTACAGCTTCGTCACCATATAAATATATTGAGGGCGAAAAAACCGACAAGCTTTTAAAAACACTTGATTTAG
The DNA here is from genome assembly GCA_017623315.1 of Clostridia bacterium. GTDB lineage: Bacteria > Bacillota > Clostridia > Oscillospirales > Acutalibacteraceae > UBA737. The sequence goes on from JAGAPJ010000003.1 coordinate 28,868, forward strand.
CAAATTACGCCACAGCGCAAAACTGCTTTGACGAAATGGTTAAACGCTATAAACTTGAAGGCTTTTCCAACACCGAACAACGCAAAATTATGGGTGTTAGGTACAGTATGGAAATTTTAGACTTTTCAATTTCCTACCCATACACCTTTGCAGAGGATATTCCAACCGAGCTTATGCGCAAGGTTTCGGAATCGGTATTTATGCTTCAAGGCGTTTCGATCGATGTTGTACCCTTTCGCGAATACGTTGATACCACACTTGCCGTAAACCTTATAGGCGCCGTTGGTCCTATTTATGAAGAGGACTGGGAATATTATAAGGAACGCGGTTATTCCTATAACGACAAGGTTGGTAAAAGCGGTATTGAAAAATGGGGCGAGGAATATCTCCGTGGCATTGACGGCGAAATCACCTATTACCTTGACGCTAAGGGCAGTATAATTAAAAGTGAAATCACTAAAGAGCCTATTGCAGGTAAAACCATTATGTTGTCACTTGACAAGAATATTCAGCGTCTTGCACAGGATTCACTTGCTAAGAAAGTACAGGATATGCGTTCAAAGGGTAGTAGCTGTAAAGCCGCTACCGCCGTTGCCATTGATATAGAAACGGGTAAGGTTTTAGCGGCGGCAAATTACCCCACCTATGATTCGGCAACAATGAACAAGGAATATAACAAGCTTGTAGCTGACCCAGCAAAGCCCCTTATGGATCGCGCTTTTCAGGGTATTTACCCCATTGGCTCAACAATAAAGCCGGGTGTTTCGGTAGCAGCACTTGAAGCAGGTGTTTACCGTAACGGTGAAACCGTAAAATGCGTACAAACCTATAGCTATTTTAACGACTATAAACCAAGGTGTTTACATTACCATGGTACTATTAACCTTAAAACCGCTATTTCAAAAAGCTGTAACTACTTCTTTTTTGAAATGGGTAGACGCATTGGCGCCACCACACTTACCGATTACTTTAAACAGTTTGGCTTAGGGGTTAAAACAGGGGTTGAGGTTAACGATAGCGCAGGGCTTTTATTACAGCCCGATTCTGACAAGGTTGGCGGTACTACACTTCAAATTTCAATTGGCCAGCTTAACGCATTTACACCGCTTCAGCTTGCAAATTATACTGCAACCCTTGCAAACGGTGGCGACCATTATAAAGTAAGTCTTATTAACCAAATTGTAAGCTATGATATGTCGGCAACCATTAAAACAGTTAAACCCGAAATTTTAAATACCGTTAAAATAAGTACAGCAACACACAAAGCCGTAAAGGACGGTATGCTTTCGGTTACCGAAGAAGGTACAGGTCGTCAAGCGCTTAGCGATTATCCCATTAAGGTTGGCGGTAAAACAGGTACGTCACAGGTTAACAACGCTGAAGATAACGGTGTTTTTGTTGCCTTTGCACCGTTTGATAACCCCCAAATTGCAATTGCGGTTTTACTTGAAAACGGCGGTCACGGCTCTAATGCGGGTCCCGTTGTACGCGATATTCTTGATGCTTACTTCTTCTCAAAGGAAAGTGCCGACGAATACGACCTTCCTTTTACTGTTTTAGATTAAGCTAATTGACAAAAAATAACAGTTATGTTAAAATATTATCTAATTATGAGGTGACAAAATGGGTAAGGTTTTTGCAATAACCTCAGGCAAGGGCGGCGTTGGAAAATCCACAGTTTCAGCAGGGCTTTCATTAGCGTTTTCAAGCCTTGGCAAAAAGGTGTTGCTTGTCGATATGGACGAAGGGCTTCGCTGTCTTGATTTAATGCTTGGTATAAGCAATGAAGTCGTTTTAGACCTTTCGGATATTTTAGGCGGACGCGATATAAATGATGCCACCTATAATGTAAAGGAAAATTTATTCCTTGTGCCTGCGCCCTTAAAAACGGGCTTAATTGACGCCTTTTCACTTGCGAATTTTGCAAATCAGGCCGAGGGTATGTACGACATTGTTATATTTGACTTCCCTGCAGGGATTGACTTTTCGCTTTATTCGTCATTACCCGAAAGCACCCTGTTTTTAACAGTTGCATTTCCCGATTCGGTCACCATACGTGATGCCACAGTCGTAAGCGGTCTTTTGGCTGAAAATGGCTTTAAATCACGCCTTATTATAAACCGTTTTGATTATAAGCTTTCAAAACGTAAATATTATAAAGACATTGACGCTATAATTGATGAATCACAGCTCCAGCTCATAGGGATTGTACCAACGAGTGAAAAATTACAGCTTCTTTCGGTTGGGCAAAATTTGAAGTCTAAAGATAAATCAATAAAAGCCTTAACTAGAATTTCCAAACGTCTTATGGGTGAGCATATTTTGCTTCCTAAAATAAAAAAAATATGAGAGGATAATGAAAAATGACTATTGCACTTATCGCACACGACGCAAAAAAAGAACTTATGGTACAGTTTTGCATTGCTTATTGCGGCATTTTAAGCCGATATAACCTTGTTGCTACAGGTGGCACAGGCAAAATTGTTACCGATGCGACAGGTCTTGAGATAACTTCATTCTTAAGCGGTTCACAGGGCGGCTCACAGCAAATTGCTTCACGTATTGGCTGTGATGAAATTGACCTTTTACTCTTGTTCCGCGATCCTCTCAACCCCAAGCCTAACGAGCCTGACGAGCGCTCACTTTTACGCCTTTGCGACGTTCATAATATTCCCGTTGCTACAAACATTGCAACCGCTGAAATGCTTATCCACGGCTTAGAACGCGGTGACCTTGATTGGCGCAATATAGTAAAAACTAACCACTAATTCGGAGTAATAAAATCATGAGTGAAATTAACCGTGCCATAAAAGGCACTAATGACATTTTGCCTGCTGACAGCCAAAAATGGCAGTTTGTTGAGGGCAAGATGCTTGAAACTGCGCGTATGTACGGCTTTGAAGAAATCCGTGTTCCTGTTTTCGAGCATACCGAAGTTTTCAAAAGAAGCGTTGGCGACACAACCGATGTTGTTCAAAAAGAAATGTACACCTTTGACGATAAGGGTGGCCGTTCCATAACCCTCCGACCCGAGCTTACCGCAGGCGTGGTACGCTGTGCAATTGAAAAGGGCTTGGTACAAGGCGCATTACCCTTAAAGGTTTGTTATATAGGCGGTTGCTACCGTTATGAGAAACCGCAGGCAGGCAGGCTTCGTGAATTCCACCAGTTCGGTGTGGAATGCTTTGGTGCCGCATCCCCTAACGCCGATGCTGAAGTTATTATGCTTGCCAAACAGGTGCTTGACAGCGTAGGTATTGAAAAAATATCGCTTGAAATTAATTCAATCGGCTGCCCCGAATGCCGCAAGAATTATCAAGCCGCATTAAAGCAATATTTTAATGACAATATTGATACCCTTTGCGGCACCTGCAAGGAACGTCTTGACCGCAACCCAATGCGTATTTTGGACTGTAAGTCACCCGTATGTTCCGACCTTGCTAAAAACTCACCCGTTGTTATCGATTACCTTTGTGACGACTGTAAGGCACACTTTGAGGGTGTTAAAAAGCATCTAGATGCCGCAGGTGTTAAATATACCGTTAACCCGCATATTGTACGCGGTCTTGATTATTACACCCGCACCGTTTTTGAATTTGTTTCAGGCGATATTGGCGCACAAAGCACTGTTTGCGGCGGTGGCCGTTATGACGGTCTTGTAAACCAAATGGGCGGCCCCAACGTTGCAGCCCTTGGCTTTGGTATGGGTATTGAAAGGTTAATGCTTGTACTTGAAGCACAAAAGACCGAGCTTCCCAAAATCAACACCTGTGACCTTTATATTGCCACAATGGGCGAAGCCGCAGCCCTTAAAGCAAGTGAGCTTTGCACTGTTTTACGAAACGACGGCTTTAAGGTTCAAACCGACATTACTTCACGCGGCTTAAAGGCACAAATGAAATTCGCCGACAAAATCGGAGCCACCTTTACAGTTGTGTTGGGCGACAGCGAAATTGAAAGCGACAACGCTAAACTTAAAAATATGCAAAGCGGTAAAGAAACCGCAATTTGCCTTGCTAATATAAGTGATGAATTGTTTGCGGCAATAACAGATGCTGCACTTGAACAGCTTGAAGATGCAATTACAGAATAGGAGTGTTTTTCTTGCAACTTGATAAAATGGACGGATTAAGACGCACCCACTATTGCGGTGTGCTTCGTAAAGAGGATTTAGACAAAAATGTTGTTGTTTGCGGTTGGGTACAACGTCAGCGTGACCTTGGCGGTCTTATATTTATTGATTTAAGGGATAGAACAGGTATTGTTCAGCTGGCCTTTGACGACAACACCGACAAGGCAATTTTTGAAAAAGCATCCGCTATTAGAAGCGAATATGTGCTTATGGTTGAGGGTAAAGTTAGAATGCGCTCCTCTATCAACCACGATATCCCCACAGGCGATATTGAAATTGAGGCTACTACCCTTAAGGTTATTGGCGCAAGTGAAACCACTCCCTTTGAGATTTTGGATAAATGCCTTGCAAATGAAGAACTTCGCCTTAAATACCGTTATCTTGATTTAAGACGTCCCGTTATTCAAAAGAACATTTTAATGCGACACAAAATTGCAAAGGTTACACGTGACTATTTTGATGAAAACGGCTTTATCGAAATTGAAACCCCCACCTTTATTAAATCTACACCCGAAGGCGCACGTGACTATCTTGTTCCTTCTCGTGTTCATAAGGGTAGCTTCTTCGCCCTTCCCCAGTCACCTCAGCTTTATAAACAGCTCTTAATGCTTTCAGGCTTTGACCGTTATATGCAGCTTGCACGTTGCTATCGTGACGAGGATTTACGTGCTGACCGTCAGCCCGAATTTACCCAAATTGACCTTGAAATGTCCTTTGTAGAAATGGAAGATATTTTCCAAATTGCTGAAGGCTATATCAGCCGTTTGTTTAAAGAAGTATTAAACGTTGAAATCCCCACACCGCTTCCCCGCCTTACCTTTACCGAGGCTATGAACGATTACGGCAGCGACAAGCCCGACACCCGCTTTGAAATGAAGATTAAGGATTTGACGGATATTGTAGAAAACTGCGGCTTTGGTGTATTTGCCGACACAGTTAAAAACGGCGGTACTGTACGCGCTATTACAGCTAAGAATGCGGCAAGCGTTTATACAAGAAAAGAAATTGATAAGCTAACCGAAGATGCTAAGGGTATTGGCGCAAAGGGTCTTGCCTTTATCCGTTGGGTTGAGGATACACCCACCTGTTCCTTCTCAAAATTTATGACTGAAGAAGAGATGGCGAATATTATTGAACGCACAGGCGCCCAAAAGGGCGACGTTGTGCTTATCGTTGCCGATAAAAAGAATATTTGCCTTTCAGTTTTAGGTGCTCTTCGTTTAACCGTTGCAAAGCGTCTTGACATCATTCCCGAAGGCTTCAACTTCCTTTGGATTACCGAATTCCCCTTCTTCGAATACAACGAAGAAACAGGTAATTGGGACGCTATGCACCATCCCTTTACTTCACCTTTAGATGAGTGCTTACAATATCTTGACACCGCACCCGAAAAGGTGTTTGCAAAGGCTTATGACCTTGTGCTTAACGGTACTGAATTATCAAGCGGATCTATCCGTATTTCCGATCCCGAGCTTCAGAAAAAGATGTTTGCAGCCCTTGGCCTTTCGGACGAAGAAGCAGCCGAAAAATTTGGCTTCTTAGTTGATGCTTACCGTTACGGCGCACCCACCCACGGCGGTATGGGTATCGGTCTTGACCGTTTAACAATGATTATGTGCGGTTGCGATTCACTTCGTGACGTTATCGCCTTCCCCAAGGTTTCTAACACAGGCGAATTAATGTCTGGCGCACCATCGAGAGTTGATGTAAAACAGCTTGAAGACCTTGCAATCGGCATTATTGAAAGTGACAAATAATTTTAAGGCGGTAGAAATTTCTACCGCCTTTTTTCTATAGCATTTTCAAATTTTAGTTTGTCGGTGAGGTTGGATTGGTTGCACATCGTAGGGGCGAACTGTGTTCGCCCGTAAATGAATGTAGTTTGCTAGCGGGCGAACACAGTTCGCCCCTACGAAAATATAATTTAAATTGTTCGTTAATTCCGAATTATGCATTACAAATTACGCATTTCGCGTAAGCGTTACCCCAAATTTATTCAGCGGATGTTGGAAAGGTAACCTCGCAACCGATTTTTTCTTGTGCTTCGGTTAAGCCCTTACCCATAATTTCTTTTGTGCGGAGATATGATTCGTTAAGTTTTGATGCGATATTAGGATATTTTACTTTGGCTTCTTCGAGGTTTTCCATTGGGTAAATGGTGTATTTATGCTTACCGCCAACAAGATATCTGTCAACCCAGGTGGGAATTGCTTCAAAATCAACAAGTGTTACCGTGCCGTCGCCTGTCTTTTTAAGGGTATAGCTTACCATTAAGCCGTCTTCGGTGTGGCCTTTGGGAGCATTAGTCTGCATAAGGCTGCGGCGCTGATTTGAAACCGCGTTACCAAGTGAATAAACACAAACTGTTTCGGTCTGACCGTCTTCGGAATAAATGTATTCAATAGGCTGAACAACGTGTGGGTGACCGCCGATAATCATATTTACGCCCATATTTGAAAGCTTTTGCGCCAAGGTCTTTTGCCAAGTGTTTTGGGTGCGCTGATATTCGTTGCCCCAATGCATATAAAAGGTGATATATTCAGCGCCGTCGTTTTTCATAGCAGTTATAATTTCCTGTGCTTCGGTATAAAACTGGTCAATTTTACCATAGCAAAAGCTGTTAACAAGCGGACCTGCTTCGTCACTTAAACGAAGACCGTTTAAATATTTGTTGGTTTGTGTTGCAGATGTGGTTTCGTAGGTATAGCTTACCATACCAACCTTTATACCGTTAAGATCTTTAACAATATATTTTGGCTCGGTTTCATCCTTGCGGCTTCCGTTAGTCTCGATACCAAGATTTCTAACAACGTCAAGTGTACGCTTCATACCGAAAAAGCCCGTGTCATAGGTGTGGTTGTTGGCGGTCATTAAAAGGTTGATACCGCTGTCGGCAATTGCATTTGCCAATTGGTCGGGTGTGTTAAAGGTGGGAAAACCGCGCCATGCACCTGATTCGGTACCGCCGAAGGTAAGCTCCAAATTACCAACCGCTAAATCGGCAGATTTAAAGTAGGGTGAAAGCTCCTTAAAAAAGTGCGAAAAATCGTACCCGTCGGCAGTTTTTGCGCCGTTATATTGGGTTGAATGGCACATAATGTCGCCGACCGAAACTATGGTCGCATATTTATCGGGAATGGGCTTGGGCTTCTGGGTACTGTTATTTCCACTTGAGGAATTACCACCGTTATCACCCTTTAATGCTGAGCCGATTACAAATGATAATAATACGATAGCGGTAACGAGTACAACCGATATGCACGCTATAAAAATTCGTCTTTTTAAGATTGCCTGTTGTCTTTTTGTTCTTTTAGCCATAATTTCTCCTTAAAATAAACACAAAATAAGTGGCAATAAAATTGCAGGTACAAAGTTCATAACTTTAATTTTTGTAATGCCTAGCATATTAAATGAAAGCGCAACAATTAAAAGTGACCCGATAATCGACATTTGTGAAATAATATATTCGGTTGAAATTGGGGAAACTACCGTTGCGAGTAGGGTTAAACCGCCTTCGATAAAAAGTACCGAAAGGGAAGCGAATATAACCCCAAAGCCAAGGCTTGAAGTAAGCGCCATTGCGGCAACACAGTCAATAACCGATTTTGAATAAAGGGTGGCATTGTCACCGTTTACACCGCTGTCAATTGAGCCGACAATGGTCATAGCGCCCACACAAAATAGCAAGGTTGCCGAAACAAAGCCTTTAGCAATACTTAAATTACCGCCGTTTTTGTTAAAACGGTTTTCAATGCCTTGCCCAATTTTATTAACAAGCTTGTCCAAATCAATTATTTCGCCAATGACGGCGCCAACCGCCATACAGCCGATTATTACAAGAATGTTTGCGTTCTTGTCAAAAATACCTGTAACACCAATGTAAAAAACGCAAAATGCCATACCTGTCATTAAAACATTTTGAATTTTTTCGGGCAGGCCCTTTTTAAATAAAAGACCTAAAACCGTGCCCAAAATTACAAGAAAAAAATTTACAACTGCACCGCTTAACAAAACTGTGCCGACGGGTGTTGTCATAAACTGTTTTATAATTTCCATCATTGACACCTCTATTATGGATATAATAAAACATAATTTTGGAAAAATCAATAGATATTTGTGGTTTTTCGCTTGACGAAAATACAAAATATAGTATATAATATATAAGTTAAAATTTATAATGAGGTATTGTGTCTATGGCAAAAACCAAGCAAGAATACGGTAACGACAGTATTAAACAGCTTAAGGGTCCTGACCAGGTGCGCCTTCGCCCTGCGGTTATTTTCGGGTCTGACGGGCTTGACGGCTGTCAGCATTCTGTATTTGAAATAATTTCAAACTCAATAGACGAGGCGCGCGAGGGACACGGTAATAAAATTATTATTACCAAATATACTGACGGCTCAATAGAAGTGCAGGACTTTGGCCGCGGCGCTCCTGTTGACTATAACCAAAAGGAAGAGCAGTATAACTATGTTTTGCTGTTTGAAAGTTTGTATGCCGGCGGCAAGTATGACACCAACAGCGGCGGTGATTATGAATTTTCAATAGGTCTTAATGGTTTGGGTTTGGCATCAACTCAGTTTTCTTCGGAATATATGGACGTTGAAATCAAGCGTGACGGTTATAAATATAATCTGTATTTTGAAAAGGGTTATAATATCGGCGGACTTAAAAAGGAAGAATATTCAGGTCGTGACACAGGTACTAAAATCCGTTGGAAGCCTGACTTGGCCGTTTTTACCGATATTGATATTCCCGTTGAGTATTTTTTAGATACCTTAAAAAGACAGGCTATTGTTAATAACGGGCTTGTGTTTGTTTTCCGCGAACAACAGGGAAGCCGCTTTATTCAGCAGGAAATTGTTTATAACGACGGCATTAAGGACTATGTAAACGAAATTGTCGGCGAAGACAAAATGGCTAATGTTCAGTTCTGGCAAACCGAAAGAAAGGGACGCGACCGCGAGGACAAGCCCGAATACAAGGTAAAAATAAACGTTGCGATGAGCTTTTCCAACAAAACGCCCATTCGTGAATACTACCACAATTCCAGCTGGCTTGAACACGGCGGTGTGCCCGAAAAGGCAACAAAAAGCGCATTTTTAAGTATGCTTGATAATTATATTAAGCAGTCGGGCAAGTATAAAACGGGCGAAAGTAAAATTACTTTTTCTGATATTGAGGAATGCTTGGTTTTAGTTATTTCTTCATTCTCGACCATGACTTCTTACGAAAACCAAACCAAAAAGTCAATTACCAATAAGTTTATTTATGAAGCAATGGTTGACTTTCTCAGGCACCAGTTAGAAGTTTACTTTATTGAAAACAAGGCAGAAGCCGACAAAATTGCTGATCAGGTGCTTGTTAATAAGCGCAGCCGTGAGCGAAGCGAAAAGGAAAGAATTAACCTTAAAAAGACACTTGCTACAAGTAACTCAATGGTTGACCGCGTTCAAAAGTTTGTTGACTGTAGAAGTCGCGATGTTTCAGAACGCGAACTTTACATTGTAGAAGGTGACTCGGCTTTAGGTTCTTGTAAACTTGCGCGTGATGCCGCTTTCCAAGCCATTATGCCTGTGCGCGGTAAAATTCTCAACTGTCTTAAAGCCGAATACGACAAAATTTTCAAAAGCGAAATTATTACCGATTTACTAAAAGTGCTCGGTTGTGGTGTTGAAGTTAAATCAAAAGCCAATAAGGGTCTTTCAACCTTTGATCTTAACAATTTGCGTTGGAATAAGATTATCATCTGTACCGATGCCGACGTTGACGGCTTCCATATTCGCACCCTTATTTTAACAATGATTTACCGCTTAATGCCCACCCTTATAAGTGAGGGTAAGGTGTATATTGCGGAAACTCCGCTTTATGAAATTAATACCAAAAAAATGACCTATTTCGCTTATGATGAAAACGAAAAACGTGAAATTTTGGAAAAAATCGGGGATGAAAAGTACGATTTGCAGCGTTCTAAGGGTCTTGGCGAAAACCAACCCGATATGATGAACTTAACTACAATGAACCCCGACACTCGCCGACTTATAAAGGTACTCCCTGAGGATGCCGAAAGAACAAGCGAAATGTTTGATTTGCTGCTTGGCGATAACTTGCAGGGCAGAAAGGATTATATTTCAGAAAACGGCTATCTTTACATTGATGAGGCAGATATTTCTTAATGCGTAATGCGTAATTCGTAATGCGTAATTAAAGGACGGTAAAAATGCAGAATATTATAGTTGTGAAAAGTAAGGATTTTGCAATAAGGATTGTGAAGTTATACAAATACCTGAATGAAAATAAAAAAGAATATGTTTTGTCAAAGCAACTATTAAAAAGCGGTACTAGTATAGGCGCTAACGTAAAAGAGGCTATAAGAGGTCAAAGCAAACCCGATTTTTATGCAAAGATGAATATAGCACTTAAAGAAGCAAGCGAAACAGAATATTGGTTGGAGATACTTAAAGAAACTGAGTATATAGATGATGTTTCATTTGAAAATATTTATGCTGATTGTCAAGAAATATTAAAAATCTTAATGTCGATAACTAAAACTCAAAAGAGTGATGTGTAATTACGAATTACGAATTACGCATTACGAATTCAAAGGATGAGAATATGGCACCGAGAAAGAAGA
>JAGAPJ010000019.1 GCA_017623315.1 Clostridia bacterium
AGAGAATAAAAATACAGCAAATCAAATGTTTTTCTCTCCCTCAGTTTCGCTAAGGCTCAACAGCTCCATCGTCAGAGGGAGCCAAAAATACATTAATTCAACCGAGCGACAAACTATAATTTGTCTTTAGTGTTTTATTTTGATGTTGACCAAATGAGGAATAGAAGGTATAATAAAATAAGAGGTGTTTAAATGAAACGCTTAATGATAGTTGTGCCCTGCTATAACGAGCAGGAGGTTTTTGAAAGTACCCTGAATGAGCTTTCAAATTTAATTTTTGACCTTATCAAGAAAGAAAAAATTGCTAAAAACAGCGGCATTATGTTTGTAGACGACGGAAGCAAGGATGGCACCCGCCGTTTGATTTGTGATGCATATAAAAAATACAGCCATGTTTATGCTGTTAATTTAGCGGGTAACGTGGGACATCAAAACGCCCTTATGGCAGGGCTTGAGGCGGCAGCTGATTTGTGCGACGTCACCGTTACAATCGATGCTGATTTACAGGACGATACTTCGGTTATTGAGCAAATGATTGATAAGTATAACGGTGGCTGTGACATCGTTTACGGTGTTAGAAACAACCGCAAAACCGACGGCTTTTTTAAGCGCACTACTGCAAATGCTTTTTATAAATTAATGAAGTGGCTTGGTGCTAAAACTGTTGATAACCACGCTGATTTTCGACTACTCAGCACCCGTGCCGTAAGGGAACTTTTAAGATATGAGGAACGTAATTTGTTTTTGCGTGGGGTTGTAACCCGCCTTGGCTATAAGACCGATTGTGTTTACTATGCCCGCAAAAAACGAATGGCTGGCATTACAAAATACCCCTTTAGAAAAATGCTTTCCTTTGCGGTCGAGGGTATAACCTCGTTTTCGGTAAAACCCCTTAAAATGATTATGGCACTAGGACTTTTTATAATCTTTTGCTCACTTTTAGCCATTGTTTACGTTTTGGTTTCATTCTTTGTGGGTCACGCTAATGCGGGTTGGCCATCACTTATGATTTCAATTTGGTTTTTGGGCGGTGTTCAGCTTTTTTCCATCGGTCTTGTTGGGGAATATATCGGCAAAATTTATCTTGAAACCAAGAAACGTCCGCGCTATAACGTTGAGGAGCTTTTAATCCATAATGAAGATGAATAGTCTTTTTAAAAAATATAAGGAACAAATACTTTATATTGTCTTTGGTGCGGCTACGACATTAGTTAATATTGCTTCATATTTTTTGCTGTCAAAGCTGCCATTAAGCACTGCAATAGCTACGATTTTAGCTTGGCTTATTTCGGTAATTTTTGCGTTTTTTACAAACCGAAAATATGTGTTTGAGGCTTCAAAAAACGGCTTTTTAAAGCAGCTTTTTGGCTTCTTTTCAATGCGAATTGCAACAGGTGTTTTGGACCTTTTAATAATGATTTTGTTTGTTGATGCGCTCGAATTTAACGATATGCTTATAAAAGTACTTTCAAACATTTTGGTTATAATTTTAAACTATATTTTCAGTAAGTTTTTGGTGTTTAAAAGCAAATAAATGATTTGTAAATATGGGTACATATATGAGATTAAAATTATTGAGATACGGCAACGTTTTTAACCCGTCATTTATTATTATTTCTGTAATATTAATTGTAATTTTGTCACTGTTTTCTGTTCTGAACAAGTTCAGATGGGATTTTATTATTAGTAGTATAGCTGTTGTATTAATATATATGCTTCTCTCGCCTTTAAATTATCCCAAATACATTGAATTAAAAGATTGTGAAATTAATTATATTGAGCCTATTTCACTGATGTCAAAATATGGTGTTAGTCGCAAAAACATAAAAGTAAAGTACTGCATAACAGACATAACAAAATTCAAGTTGGAACAAAACAAAATTGAACACTTATTTGGAATGGCCCATATTATTTTTTGAGGGTCAAACCACTTTTGATGCAGGAAAACATACCGAAAGAATCTCGCCGCGAAACACTCAAAGGGTGTACGGGATTTCTATAAAAAAGCATAAGCAAGTTATATCTGATTTTGTTAGTAGTCTTAATTTGTCTGATAAATAATTAAATTTGGAAACCTATATGACGGTTGGTGTGAAAGCTAACCGTTTTTTAATGTTCAAATTATAGTTTATAGGGAGTGGCGTATTATACAGACTAAAGCCTTCCCCAGCGGGGAAGGCTTGCGGGCGAACACAGTTCGCCCCTACGAATATGCAATCTAATTTGTACAATAATTCCGAATTACGCATTACGAATTTCGCGTCAGCGATAAACCCCAATTTGTTATTTTTCAAAAAGTAAAATTAAATCAATTTTACGGGGCTTTTTACTTGCATTATTATAAAATATATAGTATAATAAATTGATTATATTTTAAGGAGAAATTTTCTTTTTGAAAAACATTGCAATTACTACCGATTTTTCCGAACAAACCGCCTATACTAAAAGGGTAGGCGAGCTTGTTTTAAATATTTACGGCAAACAACCCAAAGCCTGTGTTAACACCTTCGGCTGTCAGCAAAACGTAAGTGATAGTGAAAGGCTTAAAGGCATGCTATCAGCTTGCGGATATGAAATTGTTGACCAAATGGAAAATGCCGATTTTATTATCTTTAACACCTGTGCTGTTCGTGAGCATGCTGAAATGCGTGTTTTCGGCAATATCGGTATGACCAAGAAGATTAAAGCCGACCGCCCCAATACCGTTGTTGCGGTTTGCGGCTGTATGGCTCAGCAGGAGCATATCGCTGAGAAACTTAAACGCAGCTATCCATATGTTGACATTGTAATGGGTACACATGTTTTTCACCGCTTGCCTGAATTTTTGTATAAGCGCCTTTCGGGCTCGCCACGTATATTCGAGCTTTTGATGGATAACAACACTATTGTTGAGGATATACCAGTTAAGCGTGACGGCACCTTTAAGGGCTGGCTGCCGATTATGTATGGCTGTAATAACTTTTGCACCTACTGTATTGTGCCTTATGTAAGGGGTAGAGAACGTTCACGCGAGCCTGAAAAAATTATTGCCGAGTTTAAGGAAATGGTCCTAAACGGCTGTAAGGATATAACCCTTTTGGGTCAAAATGTTAACTCTTACGGTAAGGACTGTGACCACGGCGTAAACTTTGCAAAATTGCTTCGTATGCTAAACGATGTTGAGGGTGAATTTGTTATAAGGTTTATGACCTCGCACCCAAAGGACTGCACGGTTGAGCTTTTGGACACAATTCGGGACTGCAAAAAGGTTACCCGACATTTGCATTTGCCATTTCAAAGCGGCAGCAGTAAAATATTAAAGCGAATGAACCGCTACTACGACCGTGAGGGTTATTTAGAACTTATCAAAAACGCTAAAGAACGTTTGCCGGACGTTGATTTAACGAGTGATATTATCGTCGGCTTCCCAGGGGAAACCTATGATGATTTTAAAGAAACCGTAACCCTTGTAAATGAAGTGAAATTCGCTTCACTTTTCACCTTTATTTATTCTAAACGCAACGGTACGCCTGCCGCAATAATGGACGACCCCATAACCCGTGAAGAAAAGGGAAGATGGTTTGACGAATTATTAAAGGCGCAGGAGGCTGTCGCAAAGGAAAATATAAATAAATATATCGGCAATACCTACCGTGTATTGTGTGACGATTTTGGTAGTCGTGAGGGCTTTATGACAGGCCACACAAACGGTACCGCCGTTGTTGAATTCCCTGCAGATGAAAAACTGCTCGGTCAGTTTGTAAACGTAAAGGTTTTAGGGTATGAAAACGGCCTTTGCGGTGAAATTGTTAATAATTAAATTTTATAAAAGAGGGTTTTAAAATGGACGTAATTGAAGTAACAAGAGAATTAGGTAAAGCAATTCAGGCTGACGAACGCTTTGTTCGTTATGCAAAGGCTCGTTTAGCAAACGATGCAGACGTTGATTTACAAAACGCTATTGGCGAATTTAACATTAAGAGAATGGAGCTTGAAAAAGCAGTTAGCGAAGAAGCAAAGGACGAGGTTTTAGTTAAAAAGCTTAATGAAGAACTTCGTGAAAGCTATGGCAACATTATGGCTAATCCTGCAATGGTTGAATATAATACTGCTAAAGCAATGCTTGACCAAATGGTAAATGAAATTAACACAATTATTTCTAAGTGCCTTGACGGTGAAGACCCCGCTACCTGCGAGGTAAGCGACGGTTGTACCGGTAGCTGTGCTACCTGTGGTGGTTGCCACTAATGATTTTTTAAAATAAAAGGAAAGGAAGTTTAAAATGGCTGAATTATCGCCGATGATGCGGCAGTATAACGAAATTAAAGCACAAAATGAAGATACAATTTTGTTTTTCCGCGTGGGCGACTTTTACGAAATGTTTTTTGAAGACGCCAAAAAAGCTTCCGAAGAGTTGGATTTAGTTTTAACCGGTAAGGAATGCGGTTTAGAAGAACGTGCTCCAATGTGTGGCGTACCCTTTCACAGCTGTGAGGCGTATATTGCCCGCTTGGTTGAAAAGGGCTATAAGGTTGCAATTTGCGAACAGGTTGAGGACCCTGCAACCGCAAAGGGACTTGTAAAGCGTGATATCGTTCGCCGCATTACACCCGGTACCGTGCTTGAAGACAGTATGCTTGACGAGGGCAGGAATAACTACCTTGCCGCAATATCTATGGGCGTGGGTGAAATCGGTCTTTGCTTTACCGATGCATCCACTGGTGAATGTCATGCTACCGCCTTATCGGAGGAAAACTTCCAAACAAGACTAATTGATGAAATTGCACGTTTTTCACCACGTGAAATTTTAATAGGTGAGGATTTTAACCTTACCGCTCCAACCGTGTGGGATTATTTGCAGCAAAGCTTTGAAGGTATGCTGACCGTTCGCGAAAAGATAAGCTTTAATTTGGCCCACACCGAAGAGCTTATTTTAAAACACTTTAATGTTATAAGCGTTGAAAATATAGGCCTTCAAAAGAACAGCGCCGCTACTGCGGCTTTTGGCGCGACGCTTTTGTACCTTTACGAAACAGGCGTTAACGGTCAGGTTTCGGTTAACGAGGTTGACCTTTACACAGGCAGTCAGTTTATGAAGCTTGACACCACCGCTGTTCGAAATCTTGAGCTTTGCGAAACCATGCGCTTAAAGGCTAAAAAGGGCTCGCTTTTATGGGTGCTTGACAAAACCAAAACTGCAATGGGCAAACGCCTTATTCGTAACTGGGTTTCACAGCCGCTTTTAAGCATTACTGCAATTGAACTAAGGCAAAATGCTGTTGATGAATTGGTTTCAAACACCATTTTACGTGGCGAAATTGTTGAAGGCTTAAGCGGAGTAAGGGATATTGAACGCCTTATGACCAAGGTGGTTTACGGGTCAGCTAATGCGAAGGATTTATTAAATCTTTCTTATACTGCCCAAAAATTTCCCGTTCTCAGGGGCTTACTTACAGGTGCAAATTGCCGTATGCTTAAGGAAATTTGCAACGAAATTGATAATTTAGAAGATATCGCCGCTTTAATTAACGAAGCAATTAACCCCGAAGCCCCAACAAGCGTAAGGGAAGGCAACTTAATTAAGGACGGTTATAGCGAATTGGTTGACACCCTTCGCCATGACATGAACGCAGGCACAGGTGTTTTGGCTGAAATTGAAGCCAGAGAAAAGGAACGTACAGGCATTAAAAATTTGCGTGTACGCTATAACAAGGTTTTCGGTTACTATATCGAGGTTACAAATTCCTTCCTTGATAAAGTGCCCGAGGATTATATAAGAAAACAAACCTTAACCAATGCCGAACGCTTTATTACCGAAGAACTTAAGGAAATTGAAAAGCGTGTGCTTACCGCAAAGGACCGCATTGTGCAGGTTGAATACGAGCTGTTTGACACTATTCGCAAAAAGACTGCTGCAGAGGTTGTGCGCTTTCAAAAAACTGCGGGAGCAATTGCAAAGCTTGACGTTTTGTGTTCCTTTGCAAACGTTTCGGCTGATAATCACTACTGCCGTCCGCTTGTTAATAATACCGGTAACATTCGTATTAACGACGGTCGTCACCCTGTAGTTGAACAGGTTTTACGAACACCCTTTGTTTCTAACGATACTTTACTTAATATGCAGGACGACCGCTGCGCTATTATCACAGGTCCTAATATGGCTGGTAAGTCAACCTATATGCGACAGGTTGCGCTTATAACCTTAATGGCGCAAATCGGTTGCTTTGTTCCTGCTAAAAGCGCCGAAATTGGCGTGGTGGATGCAATTTTTACCCGTGTCGGCGCATCGGATGACTTAGCGTCTGGTCAGTCAACCTTTATGGTTGAAATGAGCGAGGTCGCTTACATACTAAAAAATGCCACAAAGCACAGCCTTTTAATTCTTGATGAAATTGGTCGCGGCACCTCAACCTTTGACGGTATGTCAATTGCCCGCGCGGTGCTTGAATTTGTGGCTGATAAGAAAAAACTTGGTGCGAAAGCGTTGTTTGCAACCCACTATCACGAGCTCACCCAAATGGAAGATGAATTATCGGGTGTTAAAAATTATAATATTGCCGTCAAAAAGCGTGGCGATGATATAACTTTCTTGCGCCGTATTGTTCGCGGCGGCGCGGATGATAGCTACGGTATTGAGGTTGCTAAATTAAGCGGTATTCCAAACGCTGTTATTGAACGCGCAAAGGAAGTACTGAGAATGACAGAAAACGAAGGTCTTGTTACCTACAAAACTGTAAATGAAAGCGATATGCAAATGTCTTTTGAAATGCAGTCCGCACAGGAAATTTTAAAAGACCTTAAGGCAATAGACGTAAATACCTTAACGCCTATTGAATCTATGCAAATTTTATTTGATATTTGCAACAAAGCTAAAGAACTTTAAAAGTGAGGTGTAAATATGCCAAAAATTAACGTATTGCCCAAAAATGTTGCCGAGCTTATTGCCGCAGGTGAGGTGGTTGAAAGACCTGCTTCTGTTATAAAGGAACTTATTGAAAACTCAATCGATGCGGGCGCTGATACCATAACCGTTGAAATTCAAAACGGCGGTATTTCATATATGCGTATTACCGACAACGGTTGCGGTATTTCTTATGAAGACGTGCCTTTGGCATTTTTACGCCATGCAACAAGCAAAATTAAAGAAGATAATGATTTGAATTATATTTCAACCCTTGGCTTCCGTGGTGAAGCCTTGGCGGCGGTTTCCTCGGTTTCACGTGTTGAAATGCTCACCTGTAGCGAAAATGAGGAAATCGGAACCCACTATATGATAGAGGGTGGTTTGGAAACCCTTTATGAAGAGGCGGGTTGTCCAAGGGGCACAACCATAATTATACGTGATTTGTTTTATAACACCCCTGCGCGTATGAAATTTCTTAAAAAGGACGTTTCAGAAGCTAACGCCTGTGCAGCGGTGGTTGACCGCATTGCGCTTTCACACCCCGAAATTTCGATTAAGCTTATCCGTGACGGTAAGCAAACTCTTAACACCTCGGGTGACGGGCAAATTAAAACCGCAGTTTACAGCGTTTTAGGCCGTGAATTTGCAAATTCACTGATTGACTGTAAGGGTGAATACGGCGGTGTGGCTGTTTCGGGTCTTATTTGTAAGCCTGTTAGTTGCAAGCCCACCCGTAATAACCAATTCACTTTTTTAAACGGTCGTTTAGTTCGTTCTGGTACAATTATTGCCGCGGTTGAGCAGGCTTATAAAAACAGCGCGATGATAGGTAAATTTCCCGTATTTGTATTGTATGTAAACGTTCCGTTTGATACGGTGGACGTTAATGTTCACCCCGCTAAAACCGAGGTTCGTTTTTCGGACGAAAAACGTATTTTTGAAAGTGTTTATGCATCGGTTAAAAATGCCCTGTCACAAGGGGATACACGCCCTGAAATAAAAATGACACAGCCCACCTTTAACCGCTTCGAAAGAATGACTACCGAACAGTTTAAACAAACTGTAATTAAAACGGAAGCGCCTAAAGAAGTGGTTACACCTATAAAGCCTAAGCCCGTGGTTGAGGTTGTAAAGCCAACTGTAGATACACCGAAAACCTTTACTTTTCATTCTACAAAAAATCAAAGCTTTGCCGATACTTATTCCTTCGTAGGTGAAAACGGTCAAAAAACTGTACCGATTTATGCCCCATCAGTAACCGAAAAAGCGGTTTTAATTGAAAAGGAAATTGAAACAATAATTGACGAGGACAAGCCTGTAATTACGGTTATCGGTCAGGCTTTTAATACCTACATTATTGCCCAAATGGGTGATAGCATTTTTATGATAGATAAACACGCCGCGCACGAACGCATTTTGTTCAATAAGCTTAAAGCACAGCACAAGGTTGAAGTTCAGGCGCTTTTAACCCCCATAACCGCTAATCTTCAAAAGGATGAATATAACGCAATTACCTCAAACCTTGACCTACTTTTAAATGCGGGCTTTGAAATTGAGGATTTTGGCTCCTCATCGGTTGTGGTACGTGCAATTCCCACCACGCTAATTGGTGAGGATATTGTGTCGCTGCTTTCCGAAATGGCGGAAAGCCTTAAAAATACAAAGTCAGTACAAATTGAAAGGGAGGAAAACCTTTTCCACACGGTTGCTTGTAAGGCGGCAATTAAAGCGGGAAGCCATACAACAACTGCCGAAATGAAGGATTTGGCTGAAAAGGTGCTGCTTTCAAAGGATATTATGTACTGTCCGCACGGTCGTCCCGTGGCTTATGAAATTAAGAAAAGGGAACTTGAAAAACAGTTCGGTAGAATACAGTGATTAAAGCATTATTCATTGTAGGTCCGACCGCTTCGGGCAAAACCTCATTAAGCATTTTTTTGGCAAAAGCGCTTAACGGTGAAATTATTTGTGCCGATTCAATGCAAATTTATAAAGGCATACACGTGGCATCAGCTGCACCCGATGAGGCTGAAAAGGACGGCGTGCCCCATCATTTATTTGAATTTTTGAATTTAAATGATGAATATTCAGTTGCCGATTACGTAAAAGCGGCACACGATAAAATAAACGAAATTGCATCCCGTGGAAAATTGCCGATAATAGTTGGTGGCACAGGACTTTATATTTCCTCACTTCTTGATAATATCGAATATATTGAACAGGATGCTGACCCCTTACTTCGTCAGCAACTTGAAGATAAATTTGATAAAATTGGGGCAGAGGAAATGCTTTTAGAGTTATCAAAATTCGACCCTGAAAGTGCTGAAAGACTCCATCCCAATAACCGCCGAAGAATTATCCGTGCGTTTGAGGTATATTTGCAAACTGGTAAAACTATAACCGAGCAAAATATACTATCACGCCAAAACCCGTCGGACATTTTACCGCTTGTCATAGGAATAACCTTTAAAAACCGTGAGCTTTTGTACGACCGCATTAATCACCGTGTTGATATAATGCTTTCAAACGGCATTTTAGAGGAAGCAAAGCAAACGGTTGGTAATAATAAAAAAGGCGCATTTCAAGCAATAGGTCATAAAGAGCTTTACCCCGCGATAATTGGTGAGGATAATATTGAGAATTGTACCGAAAAATTGAAACAACAAACCAGACGCTACGCTAAACGTCAGCTTACTTGGTTTAACCGTGACAGCCGTATAAATTGGGTATATCCCGATGAAGACGTAAACTGCTGTGAAACAGCCTTGAATTTAGCAAACAATTTTTTAAAGGAGGTATAAGTTTATGAAAAAGAACACGCTGTTAAAGCTTGTTATTGCGTTTTTTGCAATAGCATTTTTAATGAATCAAGCGATATCTACTTTTTATAAGCCTGTTACCACCGAAAGCGCCGTTTTTTATACCGCGAATAACGGCTTTAAAATTACAGGCGTAATTATTAGAAACGAAATTCTAGTAACTAATAACCATAATGGTGTATTACACTTTTTAATCTCCGACGGCGAACGTGTTTCCAAAAACGGCACAATTGCTAATATTTACGGTAGTGAAGCCGCTTCAATTACTTTAAGCCAAATTGAATCTGTTGAAAATAAAATTAATGACATTAACGATATTTTGTCATTTAACGACCTTGAAGCCGCGAATTTGGAGCTTATAAACACACGTGTTAATAAAAACCTTAATTTGCTTATTATGTCGACTGTGACTGATAATTTTGGTGATATCCCAAAAACAAGTGAAGAGTTGTTATTCGCACTTAATCGCCGTCAGGCAGCAATGGGTAACACAACTTCATTTGCGGGTCAGCTTGATGCACTAAATGCTCAGCTTGCAACTCTTAAAGCAGGGCTAACGGGTGTTATTGGTGATGTTAAAGCCACACAGTCGGGTTATTTCCTTTCTAAAACCGACGGCTATGAAACGGTCCTTAACGCTAATAAGCTATCCAATATTACACCTGAATTTTTAAACAGCTTAAGCGCCCAAAATAATTCTAACAACGTTGTTGGCAAAATCGTTTCCGACTATGAATGGTATATTGCCGCGAGGGTTTCTATTAGTGAGTCACACAACTATAAGGAAGGCGATGCTTTAAAGATTTATACCTCGGTTAAATCGTCGCCGGTTTTGCCCGTTACTGTAAAGCAAATTAATTCATCGAACACTTCAAGTGATGCGGTTATAATTTTTGCCTGTAACGAAATGAACGCCGAGCTTGCTTCAATGCGAAGCGGTCCCATGACGGTGGTTAGCCGTGAATACAGCGGGCTTAAAGTGCCTAAAAAGGCACTTCGTGTTGTGGATGGGCAAAAGGGTGTTTATATCGTTAAGGGTATGCAAGTCAAGTTTGTACCTGTTGAAATTTTATATTCAACCGATAATATGATGATTTGCAATAAGCTTGATGCCGACGGTCAGTTAAGGCTTTACGATCAGGTAATAGTGAGAGGAAGAAACCTTTATGATGGAAAAATTATCGGCTGAGGAATTTGATTTAAATTTTAAAGCCGTTAACGATAAATTTACCGCCGCACTTTCAAGGGTGGGTAAAACTAAGAAAGACGTAATTCTTCTTGCCGCTACCAAAACGGTTGACATTGACACTATTAATTACGCCATAAATAAAGGTATTAATTACATTGGTGAAAACAAAGTGCAGGAGCTTTTGTCAAAGCGGGACGGTATTATAGACGTTCACCACCACTTTATTGGCCATTTGCAGACCAATAAGGTTAAGGATATAATTGATAAGGTTGAGCTTATTCATTCGGTAGATTCTTTAAAGCTTGCTAAGGAAATTTCAAAGCAAGCGGCAAAGAAAAACAAGGTAATGGATATTTTGCTTGAAATTAATATTGGTGATGAGGCTTCTAAATGGGGCTTTACACCTGAAAATTTATTGGACGGTATTAAAGAAATCTCTACTTTAGAAAACGTCAGAATTTGCGGGCTAATGGCAATTCCGCCAATGTGCGAAAATCCTGAGAATAACCGTAAATACTTTAAAATAATGTATCAGCTTTTTACTGATATAAAAACTGAAAACGTTGATAATTGTTTTATGAACATTCTTTCAATGGGTATGTCAGATGATTTTGATATAGCCATTGAAGAGGGTGCAAATCTTGTAAGAGTTGGCACCGCTTTGTTTGGAAAACGTTATTATATTTAAAATTAAAAATTTAAAATAAAGTGAGGACTAAAAAATGGGTATTTTTGACAACATTAAAAACATTATGACCATTCCCGAAGAGGACGATTTTGAAAACGAAAACGAAGTGGTGGAAGAGGTTGCACCCAAGAAAAAGGCACAACCCGAAGTTAAGCGTGACACTACACCCCGTGTTATCGGCGGTAAAAAGAACGCACAGTCGGCAAACGGTATGCAGGTTGTACTTGTAAAGCCCGAACGCTTTGAAGACGTAACCAGTATTGCTGATCATCTTAACGCTAGAAAAACAGTTGTATTAAATCTTGAAGTTTGCGACCGCGAGCTTTCAAGGCGTATTATTGACTTTTTAAGCGGCGCTGCTTATGCTAACCATGGTAATATTCGCAAGGTTGCAGTTTCAACATTTATTATCGTTCCTGCTGACGTTGACGTTATGGGCGAATTAATGCTTGAAGAATTTGAAGAAAACCGTATGTACTTTTAATGGAAAGTGAAATATTTATTGCCCGTATAAACGACACGCTTGACATTGCACAAAAAACCTCAAAGCCTAAATTTTTTGGTTTTTTAAGCTTGGAAGAAGCTGCGCTTACACAAAAAACGCTTGAAAACCGCAATGCAAATTTTTGTCTTTTTGGTGGATATGATGGAGCACAAAGGGTTATGCTTTGCTGTATGCCGGATTGGTGCGAAAATGCAGAATTTCCAATTACAGCATTAACCTTTACTTATCGCACTGTGGACGAGCTTCGTCATAGGGGTTTTTTGGGTGCGTTAATGGCGCTTGGTATTGTGCGTGAAAGTGTTGGTGACATTTTGGTTGAAAGCGGAAGAGCGGTTGTCTTTTTTAAAAATGAGGTTTTACCATTTGTTAAAACCAACGTATGTAAAATTGGCAGTGTTGGTGTAACCCTAACTGACGGCTTTACACAACCGCTTCCACAGGGCGACAGCCTTGTTAATGTTACCGTCACGGTGTCGTCTTTAAGGCTTGACTGTGTTGTTTCAGCAGTCGTCAACCTTTCGCGAGGTACTGCAAACGAATTAATTGAAGCGGGACTGGTTTTAATTAATTCACAGGTGTGTGAAAAAAGCACAAGGCAAATAAATACGGGCGACGTTTTAACTGTGCGGGGTAAGGGTAAGTTTATAATTGGCAAAACCGACGGTAAAACCCGCAAGGATAGAACTATTCTAGAATTTAAAAAATATTTTTAAAGGGAGTTAACAAAACTATGTTTACTGCTGAAGAAATTAAAAAGGTTGGCTTTTCAAAATCAATGAGCGGCTATAAGCCTGAAGAGGTTGAAAGCTTACTTGATAAGGTTGCGTCTGATTATGAAAATTTCGAAAAAATAGTTAATGAATATAAAACCGAAGTTTTAAGACTTCAAAATGAGATTGATACTGCTGAACATTCAAAAAACAGTATTCAAAGTGTGCTTTTAAATGCACAAAAGCTTGCTGAACAAATAGTCGCTGATGCCGAGAGTAAAAGTGACGAAATGATAAAGGAAGCTGAAGCAAAGGTTGCGCTTATATCAGCACAGGAAAAAGAAATGGTAACGACCTTTGAGATGCAGGCAGCTGAACGCAAGGCGAACCTTGAAACTGAACTTGCAGAAATGGTGAAGAACGCTAAAATCAAGGCTGACAGCATTACTGCCGCCGCTAATGACAGTGTTCACAGACAGCAGGTTTTATTTGATAAATTGAAGCTTGAGGTTGCGGCTTTTAAGTCTGCTGTTACTTCAAAGTATAAGGAACATTTAAGCATTTTACAGGAAATTCCCGACGCTGTTCAAATGGACCCTGAAAGAATGGCACAGGTTATTACTGCAAAACTTAATGAGGTTCCAAAGGCTGAATGCTTTATTGATACTGATAGTACTAAGGAAATCCCTTCAATTGAAGATAACGGATTTTTTGTAAAATCAAGCGAATAATAAAAAACCTTTAATCACCTTTTGGGAGGTATTGTTTTGATTTCTTATATTTTAGCATTATTTGTTGGTGCAGTTGTGTTGGCGGCTGACCAATATACTAAATATTTAATTATGACTAGCTTTAGTCTAGGCGAGGGCACCGATTTTATAAAAGGTATTATCGATATTGTTTACATACATAACAAGGGTGGCGCTTGGGGTATTTTACAGGGTCACACTTGGGGACTTTTGGCTATGACAGTTATTATTATGCTTGTTTGCCTTGCTATGCTTTTTAAGTGGGGTGCAAAGAATAAGCTTGTTTTTTGGGCAATGTCACTTGTGCTTTTTGGTGGTTTGGGCAATATGATTGACCGTATTTTCCGTGACGGCAACGTGGTTGACTTTTTACATTTCGAATTTTGGCCCACATTCCCAGTGTTTAACGTTGCTGACTGTGCAATAGTTATTGGCGTTGCACTTTTAATGCTTTATTTTGCTGTTGATACAATAAGAGACATGAAGGCAAAAATGGCTGTACATACCATAAAGGCTTCTGAAAATGAAGAAAATAGTCAAGATTTGTGATAATAACGACCGCATAAGGTTGGATGTTTTTGTGGCTGAAATGGGTGAAATAACCCGTTCTCGTGCGGCAAAGCTTATTGAAGACGGCTGTGTTTGTGTAAACGGAAAAGCTGCAGCTAAAAATGTTAAATTGCAATTAGGGGACGAGGTTGTCCTCAATTTACCCGACCCTGTATCTTACGATATAATCCCTGAAGAAATTGCGCTTGATATTGTTTATGAGGATGACGACCTTTTGGTTGTAAATAAACCGAAGGGAATGGTTGTGCATCCCGCAGCAGGTAATTTTGACGGTACACTTGTAAATGCTTTAATGCACCATTGCGGAGAATCATTATCGGGTATAAACGGGGTAATGCGTCCAGGTATAGTACACCGTATTGATAAAAACACAAGCGGTCTTTTAATGGTGGCTAAAAACGATATTGCACACAACGGTCTTGCCGCACAAATTAAGGAGCATTCCTTCACACGTGAATACGAAGCGGTGGTTTACGGCAACCTCAAAAATGATAGCGGTACAATCGACGCACCAATTGGCAGGCACCCTGTTAAGCGTAAGCAAATGGCAGTTACCGACAAGGGTAGTAAGCACGCAATTACCCATTATACCGTTTTACAGCGTTATGGCAACTTTACACATGTAAGGCTTCGCTTGGAAACAGGGCGTACACACCAAATTCGTGTGCATATGGCGTATATCGGCCACCCTGTTGCAGGTGATGACGTTTATGGTCCTAAAAAGGTTATTACATCACTTTCGGGTCAATGCCTACACGCAAAAAAGGTGGGTTTTGTTCACCCTGTAACAAATGAATATCTTGAATTTGAAACTGACTTACCTGATTATTTTGTTAAGTTTTTAAAGGGGCTTTAAATGGGAATTTTTGACGGCGCAATTTTACTTTGCGATATTGATGGCACGTTACTTGAAAATGGTGTTATACCTCAAAGAAATATTGAAAAAATTAATTATTTTATTGCTGAGGGCGGTTGCTTTTCGGTCGCAACTGGCAGGAATTTAGCGGGCTTTTCAAACGTTATTAATACTTTTAAGGGCATTTCACCATCAGTTGTGGAAAACGGTTGCATACTTTATGACTTTCAAACTCAAAAAAATCTTTATGAACGTATTTTAGACAAAACCGATTACCGTTTTGCAAATGACGTTTTAAAAAGCGATTTTAACTGCGGTATTGAAATTCATTCGGGTGAACGGGTTTTTACCCTTTCACGCACCAAGGAAACCGATGACCACCAACGCGACCAAGGGCTTGAAACCACCGAAATAACCTTTGAGGAAGCAAGCGATATTAAGTGGAATAAAGTTGTTTATTTGCTGAATTCTGCTGATGATTATGAAAAAATTAATGCAATAATAAATAGGGAAGAAGCAAATTCAAATTTTATGAATGTTTGTACCTTTATTGAAGGCACAAAACGCAATTATTTAGAGCAAACTCCCTTAAACACAACAAAGCAAATTGCAATTGAAAGACTTTGTGAAATTTTAAAAATAGAAAATGGTAAACGCTTTGCGATTGGCGATTATTATAATGATTTAGCAATGCTTATAAATGCGGATATAAGCGCGACAACGGCTGACGCGCCTGATGAAATCAAAAATGAAGTTGATTTTGTGGGTGGTAGCTGTAAAAAAGCCGCTGTTGCCGATTTTATAGATTATTTAACCGAAAAATTCAAAAACTGAAAGGAAGAAAATGATGGATGCTGCATTAAAACAATCCCTTGAAAAAAACGCAACGCAGGTTAGAATAGGGATTATTGAAGGTATCCACAGTGCAAAGGCAGGTCACCCAGGTGGCTCACTTTCCTGTGCGGATATCTTAACCTATCTTTATTTTGCACATATGAACATCGACCCTAAAAACCCCAAGAAGCCCGACCGCGACAGACTTGTTTTGTCAAAAGGTCACGCGGCGCCTGCACTTTATTCGGTGCTTGCACAGCGCGGTTATTTTGACCCTGAGCTGCTTTTAACCCTTCGTAAGCAGGGCAGTATTTTGCAGGGTCACCCCGATATGAAGCATATTCCCGGTGTGGATATGTCAAGCGGTTCACTCGGACAAGGCGTTTCCTGCGCTGTAGGTATGGCATTATCGGCTAAGCATTTTGGCGATGATTATAAGGTTTATACCATTTTAGGCGATGGCGAAATTGAAGAGGGTCAGGTATGGGAGGCCGCAATGTTTGCAGCAAATAAGGGTCTTTCTAACCTTACAGCTTTTGTTGATTATAACGGTCTTCAAATTGATGGCAGCATTGAAGAGGTAAACTCGGCTGCACCAATTGATAAAAAGTTTGAAGCATTTAATTGGCACACAATTGTTATAGACGGTCACGATTTTGACCAAATTGAAGCCGCTTTAAAGGAAGCCGAAGCAGTTGACAAGCCCGTTGCAATTATTGCAAAAACCATAAAAGGCAAGGGCGTTTCTTATATGGAAAATGCTGTTAATTGGCACGGCGCGGCTCCTAATGACGAATTGGCAACACAGGCGCTTAGCGAGCTTAACGAAGCTCTTGCAAAGTTTGATTAAGGAGGAGTACTGAAATGGCAGATGTAAAAACAGTAGCAACAAGAGCCGCTTTTGGTGCTGCTCTTGTAGAACTTGGCGAAAAGCGTGATGATTTTATAGTTTTAGACGCTGACCTTGCGGCCGCAACCCAAACAGGTAAGTTTAAGGCTGCTTTCCCCGAAAGGTTTTATGACTGCGGTATAGCAGAACAAAATATGATGAGCATTGCGGCAGGTGTTGCGGCAACAGGTAAAAAGGTTATTTGCTCATCCTTTGCAATGTTTGCAGCAGGCCGTGCCTTTGAACAGGTACGCAATTCTATCGGTTATCCCCACCTTAACGTAATTATCGGAGCAACACATGCAGGTATTTCGGTTGGTGAAGACGGTGCAACCCACCAATGTAATGAGGATATTGCATTAATGCGTACCATTCCCGGTATGACAATTATTAACCCTGCTGACGAAACCGAGGCTAAAAAGGCTATGTATGCCGCAATGGAGCACGATGGCCCGGTTTATTTGCGTTTTGGCCGTTTGGCTGTACCGGTTGTTTTTGATGACGATTACGATTTTCAAATCGGTAAGGGTGTTGAGCTTCGTGAAGGTACTGACGTAACAATTGTTGCAAGCGGTCTTATGGTTAACGAAGCACTTCAGGCTTATGAGCTTTTGAAGGAAGAGGGAATAAGTGCACGTGTTATTAACATTGCAACCATTAAGCCCTTAGATGCCGAAATTATTATTAAAGCCGCTAAGGAAACAGGCGCAATTGTTACCGCTGAAGAGCATTCGGTTATAGGCGGTCTTGGAAGCGCAGTAGCTGAATGTGTCGGCGAAGAATATCCCGTTCCCGTTGTGAAGCTTGGTGTTTATGACAGGTTTGGTCATTCGGGCCCTGCAGTTAAGCTTTTGGATGAATTTGGTCTTCGTGCAGTTGATATTGTAGAAAAGGCTAAGAAAGCTATCAGCTTAAAAAAGTAATAGCTTATCAATTTGAAACGCCCTTTTAAAAAGGGCGTTTCTTTTGTTAATAAATAATGAATTTTAGAGGTATAAAAGTTGACAATGGGAAAGTATAGTATTATAATGTTAGGTAACTAACAATTTGCTTGTGAGGTATATTATGCAGCACGAAAAAAACATTGGCTTTAACGTTCGCCGACTGTCAAATTATATTAGGCGTGATATTGAAAAAAGCTCGGCTTCGGGCAAAATTGTTTTACCTAAGGGTGTAAATGGTTGGGCAATTCATTATTTTTACGATAACCGTGATAAAGAGGTTTTTCAGCGTGATTTTGAAAACCGCTTTTCCATTCGCCGTTCAACCGCAAGTAATATTTTAAAAACTATGGAACAAAACGGCTTTATTCAGCGTGTCAGTGTGGAAAGTGACGCCCGTTTAAAGCGCATAATTTTAACCGAAAAAGCAA